>DASZUP010000586.1:0-19299 GCA_035547635.1 Pirellulales bacterium | reverse complement strand
CGGGGCAAAGATCGCCGACTTCTCGATGAACGTCGCCGCCCGCGTGAACCAGAGCGTTTCCGTCTCATCGAATTGTTCGGCACGATCTTCCATCTCGAGGAAGTCGAGCGGCGGCTTGTCGACGTTCAGTACCGAGATCTCAAACTCCACGGGCAGCGATAACTGTTGCGCCGCGAGTTGAGCCATGCGGCGGTGCCCTTCGTGGCGGGGATTAAAAGCGCCCGCAAAAATTGCTCGTCGAGGCCTGATCGCCGCAGCATCAGTCGTCGGACCCGCCTTGCCCCGGGCGCCGGTGCATGCAATCCGTCCGGCCAGCAACTCTTGCCAGGCCGGCGGGGCTTCGGCGCGCCTTTCCAAAATGCGCTCTTCGGGCGCCAAGGCTGTTTCGATGCGCTCCGTCAATCCGCAGGCATCGGCAATCAGGTTCAAGATGGCGGCTTCCGCAACTCGCTCTTCCTCGGGACGGCTGCGAGGGCCCTTGACCAGTTCGAGCGATTGCACGACGGTATGGCTTTCCGTTTGCAAAGCCAGGTGCAGACGATGGGCGCCGCGCTTGGGCCGGTCGCTGGCCAGGCTGGCCGTGCAGGCAACGCCGGCGGCTGAGTGCAATGCAGCATTGTCGGAACTTCTGGTCAGTAGCTGCAGCGCTCGCTGGTAAGCCGCCATCGCCATCGCGCGAGCCGTGCGATCATCGCAGAAATGCTCCGGCGCCGCGCCGAGCCAATCGACCAGCGCCGCGGACGAGTAAGGAACGATCGCCTCCAGCACCGTCCGCGAAGCGCCGGGCAGTTCCAGCAACGAAGAGATCGCACGGCTGCCGCCGCCCGTCACCGCCAGCACGAACTGTCGCGGCGCATCGTGAATCTTCCGCACTAGCTCCGTCGTGCTCATGTTTGCCATGGACGGTCTGCCGATCCTCTCACGAGAGCGTGCAAGTGCGCCTCTTTCGAATATAGCCCAGCACGCGGAAATCGTCGCACGCCAGGAGAGGCCATGACGTCAATCAGCCGCGCCGGCCGGGATTGCGGTACAGAATTTCGGCCAACAACTCGGGCGAACCTCGCTCGCCTGTCGAACGTTCGTAGTGCCACTCGCGGTGCGTCGGCACGAAGTCTTCCGTGAACGGCCAGGGATCGAACGGCTGGTAGCCGAGCGCGGCGGCCAGCTTGCTCGAGTCCATCGAGACGTCGCCGGCCCGAGGCGGGATCGGCCCGGCATCTAAGCGCGGGCAGCCCATCAGGCGCGCGGGATCATAGCCGCCCACGCGATTGATCACTTGGGCGATCTCGTACAGGCTCATCCGCCGCGGCGCGCCCGCATGAAACAGTCCGGTCAAAGCGCTCGCCAGCACCGCCTCGTACAGCTCGTTCATACAATCCGTGTAGGTTGGCGTACGGATCTCGTCGAAGTACAGCGTGGCGGGCCGGTTCTTTTTGAATCGCGACTGGATCCAGTCGATGGCGCCGGCGTGGCCGTTGAAGCTGACGCCCATCGGCAACGAAATGCGCAAGGTGCATGCTTGCTGCCGCTCAGCCAGCAACAGTCGCTCGGCCGCCACCATGGTCTTGCCGTACACGGTGACCGGATCCGTCGGGTCGTCCTCGACGTGGCCTCCGGCGCCATCTCCGGAAAACACCAGGTCAATCGAGAGATGCACCAGGCGGACCTCGGCCGATCCGATCACCGACAGCAGATTGCGCACGCCGTCGAAATTGATCCGCCAGGCCAGCGCCGTGTCCAGCTCGCAGGCGCGCAGCGCGCAGTTGCCGGCGCAATCGAGCACGCTCTGGAAACCGTACTGATCGAACAGCCGCTTCAAGCCGTCGTGATCTTCCGCGTCGCAACCGACAATGCCTTCGCCCGCCAGGCGGTAGTTGTCTCGCTGGCGGATGCCGACCACCTGGCCTGGATAGCGGCGTTGGAAATAGTGCAGCGCATTGTAGCCCGCCACTCCGGCAATGCCGGTGATCAGCAGCGGCAATGGAGGTTGGCGAACGGGGAGCAGCACGGCGGCGGGTCGGTCGGTGGCAAGCGATCGATGACGGACGGGCAAACGAACAGGCGGACGAATTCAGGCGCCGAAGGGCGGCGGAGGCATCTGGGGAAGACTTCAGAGCCGCAAAAACTTCCGCATGAAGTTCTCGGGAACTGAGGTAAGCATTCTAGCCGCCGTAGCGGAAGGTGGGAAGGTTCCGTGGCAGCGCCAAACGCCCCTTGCCGCGTTGGAGAAATGGGAATCGTGCGCAGCGCCCGGAATTCTCACGAATTCCGCTACTGAGCCGAAAGGGCTCATGCCTTCCCCGGCACTATTCGTCCGCGTACACGTGGGTGCTTTCTTCCTTGGTGACGGGCGTTTCCATCTCGTCGGTCTTGAGCTGGATTTGCACTCGCAAATCGCCGGGCCGTAAACCTTGCACGCGCAGGCGATAAGTGGTGTCGGCCTTGGGCGCCAGCCGTGGAAGCGGCTCGAACAGCACGACGCCGGTTTGGAATTCGTGCCGCGTCGGGCCCTGAGCGTCGAGCGGTTTCAGCTCGGCGGGCAGCTCGGCGCTGAGCTGGATGTTGGTGGCGGCCTTCGAGCCTTGGTTTACGACGCGGATTTCGTACGTCGTGTCGCCGCCCACTTCGATCGGATCCGCGGCGTCGAGCACCTGGAACAGGATGGCCGCCACGCCTTCGATCTGGATCGTTTCTTCTTGTTCGGCAGACAACCCGCGGTCGGCGGCGCCTTGCAGCCGCAGCATCTGCTCGCCCGGCTCGATCGGCAGCGTCGTCAGCGTGACCTGTCCGGTTTCGTTCGGCGGCAGTTCTTCCAGCAACCAGTGGACCGAGTTGGTGCGAGGATCGAACTCGCCGGCATTGTTGGCCTCAACGAACTTCAAGCCCTTCGGCAAATAGGTCACCAGTTCGATTTCCTTGGCGGGCGCCGTGCCGGGATTGCTGACCAGCATGGTATAGGTCGCCGGACGTTCCAGGTAGCGACGCTTGGGGCCTTGCACGGCCACTTGCAACTGGGGCGCCACGACCGTGAACTCAGTCTCTTGCTGCGTCATCAATTGCGCGTCGCCGCGAGCGATCAGACGGTTGATAACCTGGCCCGCCTTGGCGGCTTTGAGCGTCAAGTCAAGCTGCCGGCTTTCCCCCGGCTTCAAGGCGCCGATTTCATATTCCAGCTCCGGTCCGGCCGGGTGCACCAACTGTTCAGGAATGCTTTCCGACAAGACGATGTTGGTAGCCACGCCGGTGCCGGGGTTCGAAACTTTGATGGACAGCTTGGCGTCTTCGCCAATCAGTACGTCGCGCGGGCCTTGCACATCCAGGGTCAATTGAGGACGCGTGCAGATCGTTCGAGCCGAAGCCTCGCTGGCGAAGTGCACGGTGGCCACGCTGCCGATTTCCCCTTCGGTAAGCGGCATGACCTCCATGGAGACGGTAGTCTCTTCTCCGGGCGGCAAGGCGCCGATCGACCATGTCACTTGTCCCGGACCAGACTGCGAGGCGGTCGGCTCGGCGCTCAACAGCCGCGTGCCTTGCGGCGTTTCATCGTGAATCTCAACGTTTCGCGCCGTAGCGTTGCCGACGTTGCGAACGCGAATCTCGAACTTGGCGGGCTTGCCCACCTGGATCTCCGCCGGCGCGATCTTTTCCAGCGTCAGTTGCGCGGCTTGAGAACCTTCCAGGTGCTTGCCGCCGGGCGTGCCGGTTCCCTCGTCGCCTGCTGCCACTTCGCCGCCCGGAAGCGGACGGAAGTCTTGGAAGCCGTCCCTGGCCGACTCGGCAGGCAGGCCGGCAGGCAAAGATGATTCCGCAGATCGGCTCGCCGTTTCGTCCGCCGCACCCATCGCGACGCGAGGTTCCTGATAATTTCCGTAACGATCTCCGCTGCTGGTTTCCTCGGGCGGGGCCAAGCCGCCGGCCGGCTCATCGAACCGCTCCCCAGCCCTTGGTCGGGCAGCAGCGCCGGATGGGGCCAACGGCTTGTTGCGAATGGAGCCCGGCGCATACCTGTCTTCTGCCATCGAGTCGCGTGCCGCTTCTTCGGCCCCCGCCAGTTGCACTTCGCTCGGGCCGGCGCCGAAGGCCGGACCTTCCGACGGCGCTTCGTCCCGGGCTGCGCCAAACGGATCGGCGCGGCGAGCTCGCGGCGCTGGCGCCGCCAGACCTCTTACGTCGGCGGCGTCGGGGAAGGCTTCGGTAGGCTCCAACGGCTGCGCGTCCTGGCCGGTCGTATCGAAACCGGCGGGCGGCTCAGTCGGGGGGCGATCCGCATAGCGATTGGCGTAACGTTCCTCGGTCGCCGGAACCGTGAACGGATTGGCGACGGAGCGGGGTTTGGCCTCGCCGCCGGCGTCGCTGCGCAGCTTGTTCTTCGTCTTGGTCTTGGCGAGCGGCTTGTCAGTCGACGGCTCGGCCGCTGCGTTCTGCTCGCGGGCTTCCGCACGTGAGATCGTGCGCTGCGCCTGAACAATCGCAAAGACGCCAACGGCGATTACGCCGACGAGCGCCGACAAGCGGATCATGAACCGCTTCATCGCTCTTCTCCGTCAAGCTCGAGGAAATGGCAAGCTCAAGGCTAGGGACCGAAGCCGCGCGGCGGACAGACGTGATCAGCTTCGGCGACAACCTGCCAAAACCGAAAGTCCGCGTCCGGCTTCGGACGCTTGCCGCGGGCGACGAGCCTCCGCTTGTTTTTTGGTCCGCGGTACATACCAAAACGCCGCCGGAGCGAGAAGAGCAATTGCTCCGGCGAGCAGGC
The DNA here is from genome assembly GCA_035547635.1 of Pirellulales bacterium. Classification (GTDB taxonomy): domain Bacteria; phylum Planctomycetota; class Planctomycetia; order Pirellulales; family JAICIG01; genus JAICIG01. The sequence continues at coordinate 14,543 of DASZUP010000586.1, read as the reverse complement.
CGCGAGCCACCCCGGCGTTTGCCGAATTTAACCCGCCATCCTGGCCTGCCGACAAGCGTGCAGGCAATTGAGCAGGCTTGAGACCGTCACGCTACAAATCCTTCAGCCGATTTAAAATGGCCTGCCAGACGTCTGAGAGCTCCAACTGTTCCGCCCAGCGGGCGACATAGCCGAGATCGATGATTTGGCCGCTGACTTGCATGATGGCGGCAATGTCGCGCAGATGCTTTTCAGATCCGCCTTCGCGGTAATACCACATCTTGCCCAAAATCACATCCTCTGGGCTTGCAACAAAACCAGAGCGACCGGGCAAGATTTGTTCTGATCGTCGACGACTGATCTGAGAACGCCCCCAAGAATCGCTACGCGCAATCATGAAGTCGATTTTGTTCCCCGACGCAGGATGTATCACGTTGAATTGCCCCCGCTGAGCGACAGCTTGTCGTGCTGCACCGACACTTACATAGAACTCAGGCGCCGGAAACGCGTCGCACAACGCTTGGATCTGGTCAGGCGCCAGTTCGACGAGGATATCGATGTCTTGTGTCAGCCGTGGTTCGCCAAAGACGCCGCTTGCAAGCGACCCAACCAACATATAACTGACACGTTGCACCTCAAGAACGTCGACGACGTACCGCAACAGCTCATGTTGCTCCACCAAGCATTCTCCGAGCAATTTCGTTCTGTATCTGGGTCTCGTCCCATTCCGGATGGCGGCTCTGCAGATGGCCATACAGGCGCAATCGCATGGTGCGATTGCAGGCAAAAATCATCGCCATGCGTTCCGCTGGCGACTTTTCCCGCAAAACGGCCGCCACCAAGGGATCAAGCACTTCGATCTGCCCGGGATCCAAACGCCATTTCATTGTGCAACCCTGTCGGCGCGTTCAGCGGACCTCGGGAACCTGGTCCACGCGGCGATATTCACCGTAGTTGTTCGCTGCCAGCGTTTTCAAGAAGTCGTCGAACGGATTGCCTTCCGGCCCGGCGTCGATGCCGATGGAGTTGATCGTCACGCGGCGAACCCGGTTGAGACGCGTCAAAATGTCGACGATCTGGAACGTATTGTCCGTCTTGCCGCCGCGCGGCACGCCGTCGGTGAGAAAGTAGATAGATTCCGTGTCGAAATCGAGAGCGGCTTCCAAGGCGTCGTAAGAGACCGTGGCGCGGCCCAGATCCAGCGACCGGACGAACATGATTGCCAGTTTCTTGTTTTCCGGCGAGGCGATCACCAGTTTTTTCTGCCACGGCGCCACGCTGACGTGAAATGCAATCACATCAAAATAAACGCCCTCGGGCAACTCGTTGATGGCATTGATCAACTCGTTCTTGGCTGCTTCGATCCTGTCGCCCCGCATGCTGAGCGAGGCGTCGATTACGAACACCAACCGCTGAGCGTAAATCGGCATCCCGTAGTACTGCGACATGGAGCGGACGGGGGCCGCTCTCGCCACCGCGCGCACGCCGCGCGGCGGAAATTCGAAGCCTTCTTTATGTGCTTCCCACCACTGACGCCATGCTTTGGCGTCGACCTCGTGCTGCTCGCCGCTGATCGCGGTCATGTAGCGGGAAATGTCGGAACGCACCTCGCCGGTCGCCTTATCCAGAATGTCGAGCAAGGCCTCGACGGCGTCCGGCTCTTGGGCTTGCGTCAACGCCAGGACGATCGAGCGACGGACGGAAAACTCCTGCTCAAACAGCGGCTGCTTCGACAGCTTGACCAGCGTGGAGATGCTGATCGGATCCGCCATGCGGCCCAGTTCGTCGGCCAGCGAAATCGGCAGCAGCAGGCCCCCCTTGGGCTGTTTGGCCGCTTTTGCCAGAATCTCGCCCGTTTCCTTCTGCACCGGCTCCAGGTCGGAGGCGAGCACGGCCGCCAGCAGCGCACAGGTCGTCTCGCGAGGCGGCGTGCGGCTTGTATCCTTGCGGACCGTCTGCAGCAGAAAATCACAAACTTCCTGGTTGTCCACCATGCCCACCAGCGTCTCGTAGGCGGCCTTGCGGACTTCTTCGAACTTGCTGGTCAGGCCGTGCTGGACCAGGATCTTGGCTGCGTCAACCGAAGGGTATTCCGCCAGTTCGTACACGGATTCGACGCGGTTTTCCGACTTCTTGCCCTTGATCTGCTGCAATATCTGTCGCTGCACATTGCGGGGTACGCCGTCCTTGGCGGCGGATTTCGACGCAGAGGACGGGGGCGTTTGCTTTTCTCCGCCATTGTCGGAATCGGCGGTCGACTCGTCCGCGGCATTCGCCTCTGTCTTTCCGGCGAGTTTCTCGGCGCGGGGATTGCGCGCCCATGCCGCTAGGGGTTGTACGGCTCCGAGCAAACCTGCCAGGGCGCAGACAACCAGGGGCGCCGCGACGGAACGTTTGGAACCTGACGGACGGCATGAGTAAAGACGCATGACCACCTTCCTGTCCGCTGCGTCGAATGGAACCCGCAACGCCGCAGAGTGCAAGACGTTCAAGACGGGTTCGGGCGACGTGTTATGCGGCAATTCCCATTTTCCAACGGGCCCGCAGGCGTGTCAACGATTTGCTGAGTCGCCCGTCTGGAGCGGTCAAGCGAGTTGCGCCAGCACGTAAGGCCCCTTGGGAATCACGGCCATCGTCGCTTGCTCGCCATATTCAGCCAGGCTATCGGCCACGGCGGCCTCGACGCTCGGCGCGCTTTCCACGAACAGCCGGTTCAGCGTCTCCGCCGGCAGGCCGTCGCTGACCATTTTCACTTTCGCTTTGCGCCGAACCTTGGCCAGTTCCTGCAGTTGCCACTGGTCCATGCGGAAGTAATCCGGCCCCATGATGCGCTCGACAAACGCATCCAGACTGGGGTGCTCGTCAAACAACTGCTCGAACTCGGGGCTGCCGATCCCTTCGCTCAGGCTGGCGGCCAGAATGATCGTGCCTCCCTGCTTCACGATGGGCAGCGCCCCGGTCATGCCTTTGACCGACTGATAGAAAGTCGTGTCGAGCGGATAGCCGGCCGAACAGCTTACGACGATATCGACGGCTTCAGGGATCGTATCGATCGCCACCCGGCGGACGAAGGCCACCCCTTCCTCGAAGGCCTGTTCCATATCTCCAGCGACAAAGCAGAGCGGGCGGCGCTGGGCGTCGATCACGACGTTGACGATGAAATCGCAACCGGCGCGGCGGCCGATCCAGGTGTTTTCCTCGTGTACGGGGTTCCCCGCGAGAATGCCGCAATCGGCATTCGGATGCTCTAGAATCTTGGGGCCGTGCCAGACCTTGACCGTTTCCAGGGCCGCAATGCCGGGACAAATCAGCTTGCGGCCGCCGGAGAAACCGGCCATCAGATGCGGCTCGATCAGGCCGATGGCGATCTTCAGATCCGCTTCGACGTAACGGCGATCAATCCAGATCGGCACGCCGCGAGGGCTGTCGCCCAGATAGACATGTTCGTCGAGCGCTTTGCCGTGATGGTTCTCGATCCGGTAATTGTCGTAAATCCGCCGGCCGACCATTTCGATCAGCTCGTCCCCTTCGTTGGGACGATGCAGACCGGTGGCCACGAGAATGGTAATGGCGTCGCGAGCCATGCCGGCCGCTTCCAACTGGGCCAGCACCGGCGTCAGGATCAATTCGTTCGGGACCGGCCGCGTGATGTCGCAGATCAGAATGCAGGCGTTTTGCCGCCCGCGAGCCAGTTCCGCCAGCGGCGCCGTGCCGGTCGGGCGCGCCAGCCGCTCGGCCAATGCCTCGGACGGATCGGCCAGCGGCTCCGCTTGCTTGTAGGCGAGCGGACGCACAAGCCGGTCATCGGGCAGCTCGACCTGCAGCCCGCTCCGGCCATATTCCAGTTGGAATCGCATGGCGGTCTTTCGAGCCGCAGCAACGTTACTTCTTCTTGCCGCCGGTCTCGCCCTCGTCCTCTTCCTTGCGCTTTTTCTTCTTCTTCATCGAGAGCTTGTAGACCCGCACCTTGGGCAGGCCCAGGGGGCTCTGGCCGTCTTGCCATCGATCAGAGCTTTGCAGGCGGGTGATTCGCTCAGCCCGCGACAGCACGCTGCGCGATCGCACCAAACCGGCCCGCATCCGCAGGCTTTTGTCCATCGTCATGTCGCTGATTCTCCCGTCTCTCCGGGGAGCTCCCCGGTTGGTTGCTTGAATCCGGCAGTATAGCGGTCGCCGGCGCGGCCCTCAAGGGCGAGAAGCAAGACCGCCAGGCGGCGGGGATGGCCATTTAGCTTCAGGGCGCGTGCATGCCGACGGGGGCCTCGGGCCTGTTGCTTCATCGCTCTCTCCTACGTCGCTGGCACGCCACCCATTGTGACTAGTCATCGACCCGGAGCGGCTGGGCGGCCCGAGCTGGTGAATGCAAAAAGCTTGGTCGGTGATTACTTTTCATATTAATAAAGTGTTGACTTTCTCTATATGAAATATGAATATTGTGCTCATGGAATTCTCGTCGGTCTGGCGGCGCCGACGACACGTCTCCTTCCTCTTCTACATCCCGTGAGGTGCCCTCAATGGCAAGGCTGTGCGATCAAGCCGTGGAATGCAAGCGCGTCTCGTCCGCTCGCGTTCGGCGTGCGTTCACGTTGGTGGAGTTGCTCGTGGTGATTGCGATCATTGGCATTCTGATCGCCCTGCTGTTGCCCGCCGTGCAGGCGGCGCGAGAGGCGGCCCGGCGCTCGCAATGCGTCAACAATCTCAAGCAACTGGGGCTTGGGTTGCAGAACTACCACGACGTCAATCTTTCGTTCCCGGCCGGCTGCGGCGGAACGACCGGCAACTACCCTTACTCCAACAATGGGCGCATCAGTCCCTTCATTCCGCTGCTGCCCTTCGTGGAGCAAGGGCCGTTGTACGACCAGATCAAGGCCGGCGGCAATGGCCAGCTTCCCTATGGGCCGCCAGGCTGGAGCGGCTGGAAAAACTGGAACGTCCAGGTGCCAAGCTTGCTCTGCCCTTCCGACACCCGCCCGCATCCGGCGCCGGGGGCGAATGGCGAGAATAACTACGCCTTCAGCCACGGCGATTCAATCAACAACATCTATCTCTGGAACTCGGATCCGATCAACTGGAGCCGCGGGATGTTTACCAACAACAAGACCGTCACGATGAGCATGGTCACCGACGGCACCAGCAACACCATTATCGCGAGCGAACGGCTTCGAGCCTCGTTTTCGGCCGGCTCACAGCCGAAGGTCAACGTCCGGCAGGGAACGATCCCGAACATCGCGGTAAACACCAACCCGGGAAGCTGCCTCACGAACGCCAGCGGCATGTACTACAACGACCCCACGGTGGCCTTCGGTTACTTCGGCACCAACTGGACCGATTGCGAGACCGTGCGTTGCGGATTCAATACCGTGCTGCCGCCAAACTCTCCTTCTTGCAACGTGATCAGTACGTATTGCACTGGCTGCGGCGTTACCGACGCTCAGGGGGGCGTTTATTCGCCGACGAGCAACCATCCCGGCGGCGCGAATGGCGTGATGGTCGACGGTTCCGTGCGGTTTATTAGCGACAACATCAACACGGGCAACCTGGGCGCCGCGGAAGTCAACGTCGGCCCCAGCCCCTACGGCGTCTGGGGCGCGATGGGGTCCAAAAACGGCGACGAAGGCGCGGCGAGCAACCTCTAGTCGCGGGCCCGATTTCCGCAGGACATGAGCGGTTCGGGCCGATGCCAGTCTTGCTCCTTCACGAGCGAAGCCGTCCGGCAGTGTCGGGCGGCTTCGCCTCCTTACGCTTCGCCAATGTCTCAGGTCGTCGGCCTCGCCGTGGCCGACTGCGCATCTGGAATTGCGCTTCGGGCTCCCTGCCGGGAGGCGGTCGGGCGCCCGGCTTCATCGACCAGGTTTCGAGCCCCAGCAGGCGACGCGAAGGCGCGGACGCCATCGGCGTCGTTGGGCGGAGCTATTGCTATTAACAGGCTAGTGCGGCGATGCGTCGGTCGTGTGGTGACTGACTATATTTTGTTTTTATAAAAATTTGACTTACTTGCCCCGAAAGTAGATATTGACGTCTCGGACAAACCGCGGGTGTTTCTCGCCAGACTTGGCGATTGTCTTCATATCTACGTCCCGTGAGGTGGTCAAATGGCAGGATTTTCCGGCGCCCAAATGGGCCGACTGCGCCAAACGCGGCGCCTTCGAAGTCGAAAAGCGTTCACGTTGGTTGAGTTGCTCGTCGTGATCGCCATTATCGGCATCCTGATCGCACTCTTGCTGCCGGCCGTGCAGGCCGCGCGCGAAGCGGCTAGACGATCTCAATGCGTCAACAATCTGAAGCAATTTGGCATCGGACTGCAGAATTACAACGACGTTCACCGCACTTTTCCGCCTCGCAAAGGCGGCACGCTCGGGGCCGCCTCTACCTGGGGACCGACAGGCGGCAACCGTCATCGAGTAAGCGCCTTCGTTCCGCTGCTGCCTTATATCGAGCAGCAGGCCATGTACAACCAGATCAAAGCGGGAGGCAACTCAATGGGCGTTTCGAGTCACATGGCGCCGCCGTATGGCCCGCCCGCCTGGTACACGTGGGAGAATTGGAAGCCCCAGATCTCGCTGCTGATCTGCCCGTCCGACACCATGCGTGTTCCCTCCACCAACCAGATGGGCCAAAACAACTACGCGTTCAGTCAGGGCGATTCCATCAAAAACCTCACCAACAACTCAAACCCAACCAATTGGAACCGGGGGATGTTCTGCTATAGCAGCGGCGTGACGCTCAATATGGTGACCGACGGGACGAGCAACACGCTCTCCATGAGCGAGCGGATCCGGGTTACCTCGTTCTATACCGGCGAAGGCGGGCCGAAGATAAGCATCAAGAAAGGAGAGGTCAACGGTCTAAGCAGCGTTGACGTCACCCCAGGACTCTGCCTGGCGCAAGGCAATGGCATGTATTACGCCAATCCCAGCCAGGTCAAGGCCAGGTTTGGCATCCACTGGACCGACGGCCAAACGGAATACTGCGGGTTCAACACCGTTTTGCCGCCCAATTCGCCGTCGTGTACCCGTGACTGGAACAAGTACGGAGATAGTCATGGCGGCGTTTTTCCACCGACGAGCAACCATCCGGGCGGCGTAAACGGCGTGTTCGTGGATGGCTCGGTAAGATTCATCAATGACGCCATCAACACGGGCAATCTGTCATTGCCAGAGGTCAACGTCGGGCCAAGCAATTTCGGCGTTTGGGGCGCCATGGGCTCCAAAGACGGCGGCGAAGGGGGGGTGAATAACCCGTGAGCTGTCGCTGATCGCGAGGAACCGGCGGGCGGGGAGGCGGCGGACCGCATGGCGGCGCGAAATCGCCGGAGCGAACGCCGGATCGCGAGGAATTGCGAGACGCGACGCTTGGTCCGGCACGGGCGGATCCCGCTGAGCGGCGCCGTCTTGGCGGCACATACAGTGTCGGTTGTAGACTGAGTGTATTTTATTTTTATAAAAATTTGCCTTGCGGCCCCCAAAAGTAGATATTGAGGCCTCGCACGAACCTCGGATGCTTCTCGCCAAGCTTGGCGATGGTCTTCATATCTACGTCCCGTGAGGTGGTCAAATGGCAGAAATCTGCGACGCCCAGTTGGGCCCGATGCGGCCCTTCAGCCGCGTTCAAGCGAAGAGGGCATTCACGTTGGTTGAACTGCTGGTGGTGATTGCCATCATCGGCATCTTGATCGCGCTGTTGCTGCCGGCCGTGCAGGCCGCGCGCGAGGCGGCGAGACGATCTCAATGCGTCAACAATCTGAAACAGTTGGGCCTGGGGTTGCTGAACTATCACGACGTCAACCGAGCATTTCCGGCCGGGTGCAGCGGTACGACAACCGGGCCGATGAGCAACAGCGGCCGAATCAGCCCGTTCATTCCATTGCTGCCGTTCATAGAGCAAAAACCTCTCTACGACAGGATCCAATCGGGCGGCAATGGCGCTCCGCCCTATGGACCTCGCGGCTGGAGCGGTTGGAAGAATTGGAATTACCCGGTCCCGGCCTTGCTTTGTCCTTCCGATATCCGGCCCGCGCCCGCGGTGGGCAATCGCGGGGAGAATAACTACTGTTTCAGTCACGGCGATTCCATCAACAATATCTACATCTGGAACTCCGATCCCATCAACTGGAGCCGTGGGATGTTCACTCACATCAAGAATGTGAAGTTGAACATGGTGACCGACGGAACCAGCAATACGATCATCGCCAGCGAACGGATCCGCGGCTCGTTCGGGCTCGGCAAACTTGCCAAGGTGAACGTCCGGCAAGGAGACATGGTGAACGTCTCGGTCAACACCACGCCAGGACTCTGTTTGGCGCAAACCAACGGCATGTACTACGCGACGCCAGGCCAGGTTATCGGACTGTTCGGCGTGAACTGGACCGATTGCGAGACGACCCGTTGTGGTTTCAACACGGTCCTGCCGCCGAATTCCCCTACGTGTCACGTGCCCAACCAGAAGTGCAGCGGTTGCGGCGCAGCAGACGCACAAGGCGGCACGTTTTCGGTGTCGAGCAACCATCCGGGCGGGGCGAACGGCGTGATGGTCGACGGCTCAGTGCACTTCATCAACGATAACATCAACACGGGCAATCTGAGCCTGCCCGAAGTCAACGTCGGCCCGAGTCCCTACGGGGTTTGGGGCGCCATGGGCTCCAAGAATGGCGACGAAGGAGCCGCCAACAGCCTTTAATCACATCGCAGCCGCATCCATCGCGAGTCGCTGCCTGGTTATCGCGCCGGCCGCACCGCTAGCATCGGGCGGCCGGCTCTCGTCGTGGTTGAAATCTGCAGCACGCAGATTCTTGGCCCGTGATGACACGGCATATTGCCATATTAGTGATGGTAATTGTGTTTTTTGCCGTCTTCTGCGGCGCCGACCTCCCGATAGGCGGCAGCAATCGGGCCTTTCCGCGACCCTATTTGCGCGTCGCCTTCTGGTGTGGGTTGTCGGTGTAACTTATTGCATTGCAGCCTGTTATGATTTCTTTCCAGGCGGATTTCTGGTCCTGTTTTCTGGTGCACGGGCGTCATGAGATCGACGCCGCGCGACAGCCGACTCTCGCTGTCTGATTGGCGAAGTGATGGTTGCTCCTGCCGAACGGGGCCGCCCAATCAATGACGGGCTGAACAGCTAATATTTATATAAATTTGACAGAGCATAAAAAAAATGACAATACTAGTCGCTTTCGCAGGACGTCGGTGAGCGTGGCGGGCGCCGGCGGCACGTCTTCAAATCTTTTCTGTTTCCTGTGAGGTGATGCATGTCTACTTCTTCTTGCGGCGGGGGCGTCGAGTGTGAACGTGCGAAGCGGGGGCCGCGGCGAACGGCTTTTACGTTGGTGGAGTTGCTGGTCGTGATCGCCATCATCGGCATCCTGATCGCATTGTTGTTGCCTGCCGTGCAGGCGGCGCGCGAGGCCGCGCGACGCTCCCAATGCATCAACAACCTGAAGCAACTCGGGATCGGTCTGCAGAACTATCACGACGTTCATGGATCGTTCCCGTTCGGCAAAGGCGGGACAGGCACGTGTGCAGGCTGGGGCTCGTTCACCGGCAACTGTACGCGAGTGAGCGGTTTCATCCCGTTGTTGCCGTTCATCGAGCAGCAGGCTACTTACGACCAGATTCGAGCGGGCGGGAACGTCGCAGGGAACACCAGTCAAATTGCATCTCCCTTTGGTCCGCCGGGTTGGTATGGTTGGGCCAACTGGAACGTGCAAGTGGCGAGCCTGATTTGCCCCTCCGACGTTCGCCCGGCCCCGACCACGGGGCAGGTGGGGAACAATAACTATGCCTTCAGTCGCGGCGACTCGATCAACAACAATACCAACATCAGCTCCAGCCGCGGCATGTTCGCCCAAAGCGTAACCGTGAAACTGAACATGGTCACCGATGGCACCAGCAACACGATCGCCATGAGCGAACGAATCCGTGACAACTTCAGTATCGGTCAGTTGCCGAAAGTCAACATCAAGAACGGCACGGCCATCAGCATTTCGAACATCAATACCAGTCCGGGCGTCTGCCTGACAACCGCCTCGGGCATGTATTACAACGACCCCGCGAACGTCAAGGGGCGTTTCGGTACGTTGTGGACGGACGGCCAGATGGAGCGGTGCGGGTTCACCACCGTGTTGGCGCCCAATTCGCCGTCCTGCGTGAACAACAACAATCCCAATGCCGACAGTTCGGGCGGCGCCTATTCACCCACGAGCAACCATCCGGGTGGCGTGAACGGCGTGATGGTCGATGGCTCGGTGCGGTTCATCAGCGATAACATCAATACGGGCAACCTGGGGCTGCCTGAGGTGACGATCGGCCCGAGCCCCTATGGCGTGTGGGGGGCCATGGGCTCCAAGAACGGTGACGAAGGCGGGTCGAACAACCTTTAGCCGCCCGGCAAACCCGCCGCCTCGACTCTTGCCGAGGCATGCTTCAACCGACCTGCCGCCGGGCGCCGCTCTGGCCCCGGCGCCCGGCCGGCGCCCGATTCACTCAGGCGAGCGGCGAATGCCCGGAGGCCATTTATTCTGTTAGGCATCTGTGATATAGGTTAGATTATCAGGTGCGCCATGATGCTTCCGCGGGCTCGCACGCTGGAAGTTCTGACCGCATGCAAATCCAACCTTCAGGCGCCTCAAGGAGTCATTTATATGGGTACAGGTCGTCTCGCTAAGGGGAGCTATTTCGCCGCTTGGATGGCCATCGGCGGGCTTGCGCTCTGCAGCATCCAGGGGTGTTCCGGCGGAAAAGAGGGCGACCCGAACGGAAAGACGGTGACAGGCACGGTGACGTACAACGGCAGCCCCGTGGAAGGCGCCAACGTGACTTTCATGTCGGCCAATTCTTCCGCCTTCGGGCTGACCAACGCGGAAGGCAAATACCAGCTCACCACGGCCAGCGGCGAAAAGGTCTCGCTCGGCGACTATCAGGTCTCGATCGTCAAGAAGGAGGCGCCGCCCCCGTCCGCGGCCTCAACGAACGAGGCGGAATACGTGCCGCCCGATCCGAACGCTCCCCCGGCGCCGGCCCCCAAGGATCTGCTCCCGGCCAAGTACGCTGATGCTGCGAAGTCCGGCTTGACGGCCAACGTTACGGCGGACGGGGAGAACAAGTTCGACTTCGCCCTGACCGACTGACCAGACTGCCAAGCCGCCGAGCGCCGACGCGATCGGCTCTGTTCTTCAGCGCGGCGGTTTCACGGCCGGGCAACCTGCTCTGATAATACCGAAGCCGGGTGAAGCGATTCGCCCGGCTTCGGTCATTCACGGGCCGCGCCTTCGCCGACTTTCTCCGTCGCCTCGACGCCACGCCTTTGTGAGAAGTTGTCGTTTTAAGGGGCGGCGCCGTTCGACGGGATCTCTTTGTGCAAGTCGCCGCGACGCACAGGCGGCTGTTGGCGCGGGGGGGCGCCTTTGCCGCTGCTCGCCGCCGCGGCCCACGTCGAAACGCACCTCCCGCCGGCATTCGTCTGTTCCGGCCAAGCGCTTGTTCTCCCGGCGCCTGGCGAGAAAAACGACCTAAATTATTTGCCGAACAGTCTCATCGCAATTCTGTCGCGACGGGCAGGAAGCGTTGTGCCGCGACCGGCGTGACATCCTCCAGCAACGCTCGTTTTTTCTCTGAAATCTTCAGTAACTTTGGACCCGGGCGCAAACACTTCTCGTATGGAAAATTAACTTTAACTTTCCAGGAATCAGCTTTACCCCCACCAGGTCCCCATGAACGCTCCCGGCAAATTCGGCGTTTCGAGCTCGGTCATCCGAGCCTGGCAAGATGGCAGCGGCTCTCTGTTCCACAACGGCGTAGTTGCACGAACGCGTGGTCAAGCGAAGCGAACGTCAGGCGCTTTCACGCTTGTCGAACTGCTGGTCGTGATTGCCATTATCGGCATCCTGATCGCCCTGCTGCTGCCTGCGGTACAGGCGGCGCGCGAGGCGGCCAGGCGGTCGCAGTGCGTCAATAATCTAAAACAGTTGGGCCTCGGACTGCAGAATTATCATGACGTCCAAAGTTCCTTTCCACCGGGCTGCGGGGGAACGGCGTCTGGCGCCGGCAACGACGGGAACGGCGTCCGCGTGAGCCCTTTCATTCCGTTATTGCCGTTTATCGAGCAGCAAGCGTTGTACAGCCAGATCCAAGCGGGGGGCGGGAACCCCGTGTACTCGCCGTATGGGCCGCGCGGATGGCTCACCTGGTCGAATTGGAACGTTCAGGTGCCGAGCCTGCTTTGCCCTTCGGACACTCGGCCGCGTCCGGCGCCAGGGGCGACCGGCGAAAACAACTATGCCTTCAGTCACGGCGACTCGATTAACCAGATCTATATCTGGAATTCGGACCCGATCAATTGGAGCCGCGGAATGTTCTGCAATAGCAAGACGGTCACGATGAGCATGGTGACCGACGGCACGAGCAATACGATCATCGCCAGCGAGCGACTCCGAGCGAACTTTGGCAAGGGCACGCAACCAAAGGTGAATATCAGACAGGGAGCCGTCCCGAGCGTGGCTGTCAACACTTCCCCAGGGCTCTGCCTGCCGTTCGCCGCTGGCATGTACTACAGCGACCCCACGCAAGTGAGCGGCTATTTCGGCACGAACTGGACTGATTGCGAGGTGAAGCGCTGCGGATTCAACACGGTATTGCCGCCCAATGCGCCTTCCTGCGACGTGGTCAGCACGAGTTGCCCGACCTGCGGGCCTGCAGATGCACAAGGGGGCGTATTTCCGCCGACCAGCAACCATCCAGGCGGCGCCGACGCCGTGTTTGTCGATGGCTCCGTGCGGTTTATCAGCGACAACATCAACACGGGCAACCTGGGCGCGGCCGAAGTCAACGTTGGCCCTAGCCCGTACGGGGTTTGGGGCGCCATGGGCTCCAAGAACGGTGACGAAGGGGCGATCAACGGCTCTTGATAGCTTCGCCGAAAGGCGTCGCTTACTCGTTGTCCCTCTGCAAAACGTGGCAAGGGGACGAGGGCGCGGGGCGAAGTTCGCCCGATGAACTGAATCGCCCGTCCCCGAGGGAGTTGGACCGCTTGACGAATCGTTCGGTCGCCGACCACTCAAGCGGACCGGATGCGGACGGTTTCGGCTCAGCTAGGGGCCATCGGGCAAAATGAGAGGGGAGCCAGCCGCTGGCGGTTGAACCGCCAACTCGCTTTGCGGTGAACGACGACGACATTCCGGCATTGCTCACGAGTCTTGCCACCCGCTGGAATGGGTTTTTTCAGCCGGCCCTTCGCTTCGAAACGCGAAATGGTGCGCGGTCGATTTTCTTTGTGGCTCGGCGAGTAACTTCCCCATGCCGCCGCGACACTCTCTCTTTGAATGCCTACTTTATCTACCTGAATTAACCCCTTTCCCGCCCCACAGGTCCACGAATGGCCGCCATCGCCGGTTCCGTCAACCCGTCTCTCGTCTTCCACGCGTCTTCAGGGGGCGAATTCACCAGCCCTTCCGGTGGCGCGCGTTGTGACCGCCAGCGTACTCGAGGCGATCGGCTTCGACCGGCGTTCACGCTCGTCGAATTGCTCGTCGTGATTGCGATCATTGGCATCCTGATCGCGTTGCTATTGCCCGCCGTACAGGCGGCGCGCGAAGCCGCGCGACGATCGCAATGCGTCAACAAGCTGAAGCAACTGGGGCTGGGGCTGCAGAACTACCACGACGTCAATGGATCGTTTCCAGCGGGCTGTGGCGGCACGTCTTGCCCCACGGGGACAGTAGGGAACTGCGTCCGCATCAGCCCGTTCATTCCGATGCTGCCGTACATCGAACAAGGCCCGTTGTACGACCAGATCAAGGCGGGCGGAAACGGCTATCCGCCGTATGGTCCGTCTGCTTGGACCGGCAGTTGGAAGAACTGGGCGGTCCCGGTGCCGACGTTGCTTTGCCCGTCCGACACAAGACCCGCGCCCGTAGTCGGGGCCAATGGCGAAAACAACTACGCCTTCAGCCACGGCGACTCGATCAACAGCATCTTTATTTGGAACTCGGACCCCATTAACGGGAGCCGGGGCATGTTCTGCAACAGCAACACCGTGAAGCTGAACATGGTGACCGACGGCACGAGCAACACGATCATCATGAGCGAAAGATTGCGGGCCAGCTTCGCAGCCGGCTCGCAAACGCAGGTGAACGTCAGGCAGGGGACCATTCCCAATCTTGCGGTGAACACCAGCCCGGGGCTTTGCCTGACGACCGCCAACGGGACGTACTACACTAACCCGACGCAGGCCTTCGGCTACTTCGGCACGAACTGGACCGACTGTGAAACGGTGCGCTGCGGCTTCAACACCGTACTGCCGCCGAACTCTCCGTCGTGCAACGTGATCAGCACGATTTGCCCGACATGCGGCGTGACCGACGCTCAAGGCGGCGTCTATGCGCCGACGAGCAATCACCCGGGCGGCGCCAATGGCGTGATGGTGGACGCTTCCGTGCGGTTCATCAGCGACAACATCAACACCGGCAACCTGGGCGCCGCGGAAATCACCGTCGGCCCCAGTCCCTATGGCGTCTGGGGCGCCATGGGCTCCAAGAACGGCGACGAAGGCGGATCGAACGGCGCCTGATT
>DASZUP010000585.1:0-18944 GCA_035547635.1 Pirellulales bacterium | reverse complement strand
TCGAAGTCGCCATACTCGCGCTCGGTGCAGAGAAACTCGTTGCGCGCAATCTTGTGCTCCAGGCTGCCGCCGACGATGGCGCCGTCTTCGATGCGGAAGACTTTCAAATCGCCTTCCCAGCCTTCGAATGTTTTGCCGTCGAATAGCGACGCGGCGGCCTGCGGTTCCGCCGCCGCGATCAGACCAGCGGCGGAAAGCGTAAGGCAACAAGCAAGCGCAAAACTCTTCAGCTTGGGCAAGGCTACTCTCCCATCTCGTTAAGCGTGCCCGAGGGCATGTCCACGCGAGCCCAGAACGGGTGCTGGCGGTCGGCGCGGCTGCGGGCGTCTTCCAACAGAATTGATAAGCTGGGCTCAATGCCCCGGCCGCCGACCGGCGCCCGGCGGCCGTTGACGGAGATCGTGAGCTTGGCGTTCATGTTGACGATTTCCGGCGAAAGCCAGATCGTCACCTTGTCGGCGGCGCTGGTGATGTTCATGCCGTTGTTGGCGTTCAACGAAGCCTTGGTGCGCGCCGGGTGGTAATTGCGCTGCGGAGGCCAATCGGCGGGATCGATCATCGATTTCGGCGGAAACTGGTCGAGTTCGAGCCACCAGAAGTAGTTGTCCCAGGGACGCATGCTCTGGCACTCGAACTCATGGGGGAAGAAGTTGCGGCGGTAGCGATTCATCCAGTCGAACAGGTTCTGGATCTCATCGGAAAAGTTTTCGTGGCCGCGGCCTTGGTATTCGGCGACCGTCGTGTTGTAGCCGTGCTTCAAATAGCGGTCGAGATCGACGGCGTTATGGATCGACTTGTCGCCGTCCCATTGGCCCTGGACCAGGTAAAGCGGAACGTACTCGGCGTTTTCCCACAGCCGCTGAATATACCGATCAGTGCGGGCTACGATCGGAATCAACCCGGCCCACAGATCGGGGTGCGCCAGGCCGATGTCCCAAGCGGCGTCGCCGCCCATCGAGTGGCCGCTCAGAAACACGCGGTCGGGGTCGATGGAAAAGCGGCGGCAGGCGTCGCGCAGCGTGTTGAGCACGTGGGCGTGTTCGGCCGCCGAGTAGTCGTAGGAAGCCTGGCCTTCCGCGGCCCAGGCCGGCGCTATCACGATATACCCATATCGCGAGGCCTGACCGAAGCGGGTTCCGTCGGGCCGACGCGCGCCAGCCCACCAGTCGATTTGCAACTGCGGAGTCGTGCCGCCGCCGTGCAGGGTGACGATCGTCGGGTAGAGTCGGTGCGGATCGTACTCAGGCGGCAATTGCACGTAGTATTTCAGCGGCCCGACGCCAGGCGTTTCGCCCGCCTCCAGCTCGTAAAAGCCCGGCGTCTCCTTGGGCGGCGCTTCCGTTTCCAACGGCGGGGCCAGGTACTTCAGCAGTTTGGCCACCAGGTCGGGCGTGCCCGCTTCTTGCGCGGCGAACTTCGCCAGAATGGCATTGCGATTCAGTTTGATGGGCTCGGCAAGAAAGTCGCGAACGAGGTTTCGCGTTTCCACCAGCGACAGCGCAACCGGCAGATTTCGCAGCGCATTGTTGCCGCCGATCAGCCAGCCGCTGATGCCCAGCGCCACCTTTTCTTCGTCAGAGAGTTGCGGATCTCGCTGGAACTGCCAGAAGGTGGCCATGCGGTCGAGGCTGTTGAGGTTGAGCTCGCGGAACATCTCCTCGCGGATCGGCTTGATCTTCGTCTGCACGGCCTCAGGCAGTTTGGCGACCAGGGCATCGAACTTCTTCCTGATTTCCGTTCCCTCGTCGAAGTCGGCGCGGTACTCGTCGACGACTTCTTGTACGGCTTTGAGCGTTTCGCCCGCCACGCCTTCGGCCGGGAACTTGTTGAGCAGTCCGAACGACAGTTGGTGCTGTCCGGCGGCGCGGCGGACTTGGATCTCTTTGAGCGCGCGTTGGGCGAAGACCTGCTTCAACTCGCGGACCGTTTGTTCAAACTGCGCCTTGTGTTCCGGAAAGTCCTGACGGATGCGATCCAATTCCTGCAAGGCGTCTTGGTCTCGCTCCATCTGCAGGAACAGCCGGACCATCTTGAGCCGCTGGTCGATCTTGGTCGGGTCGATTTGCTTGGACAGAATGCTGCGCAGCGTATCGGGCGGAAGCGAATGCGTGTCGATCCGCATGTCCCAGATGACGTTCTTGCCTTGCACCTGCAGCGCTTCGACCTTGGTCCAGGTAGGCCAGATTTCGCTAATGCCCTGCACTACCGAGATCAGGCCCTGGTTCGTATTCATCGTGACGATTCGCCGGCCGAACTCGTCGAACGGCTGGATCTCCACCAGCGGGCCGACGCGAGCCACGCGTCCGCCCAGACGAGCGACGCGTTGCCGGACGTTGAAGTGCTCGACGTTCTCCGCGGCCGTTCCCTCGTCGGCGGAGAGAATCTGCTGTTTGGAAACGAAATAGCGGACCAGGTTGTTGTCCATCAATACGATCGACAGCACGTCGGGGGCCCCTTGGGGCGCCCCCGGTTTTTCCGGCTTGGGGGCCAGCGTGGTGAGCCGAGCCAGCTTGCCTTCCAGCACGCGCCCGTCTTTGAGCACAATCCTCGACGCCTGCGAGACGGCCGGCCAGGCCAGCGCCGCCAGGGCAACGCTGACGCCAAGAAATCTCTTGCAGATCGGGAATGAGGGGAACTTCGGCATGAGGCAGCCTCCGTCAGATAGGCTCGTGCGAATCGGTTTCCTGTTCCGCTAACGCTCTTGGTCGCACGCCCTGCTGGTAGAAGCCGCGATAGGGGCGGCCCGCACGAAGCGGACGGACTGCGGCGAGGGCGAGGAGCCAAGCTCCATTGTCCTCTTGCATCTACCTAAGTCAATGCAATCCACCAGTTTTTGTCGCGCGGCAGGGGTGTTGACAGTCCCCGCAGAGGCCGCACAATTAGCGAAATTAGGAAAACTCTGACGGATGATTCCGTGATCTCGAAATCGACCTTAGCGCGACTCTTGGGCGGCCTGGTATTGCTGCCGATTGCCATGCTGTTGCTCGAAGGCGTGGCCGCCGTACTCGGCGCCATGCAAGACGCAAGCGGCGCCGCCATGCTGCAACGCACCGCGCTGGGGTTGGGCCTTGTCTGGGCGTTCCTGGCGATTTGCCTGTTGCTGGCTCTGGCGGCAAATGCTGCGGCAGCGCCGGACGATTCGCCGCACCGCGACGAGCCCCGCCAGTGAGCCGTTAGGGGCGCGATGATGAGTCCCTCCTGCTTGAGATATCACGTCCGAGGGTAGCCCTCTCGGCAACCAGGGAGTAGCCTGGAAAGAGTCGGATGCCGCGCGCCGCGGCCGCTCGCCGATGCAGGGGGCGCATCAGGGCGGCGGTCAGCGCCCGCGGCCAAGGTCTTTCTCGTCCTTGACGCTACTTTGAGAAGCATCCTTTTCGGCCGATGCCCGTTCAATTTGTTTGCCAACAGTGCCGTCAACGCTTGAGCGTTTCGCAACGCAAGCGCGGGGCGATGGTGAATTGTCCCAAATGCGGGCAACCCAACCGCGTGCCCGATGATACGCCCGCGGCCGCCGCGATGGCGGCAATGGCCACTTCCGGCGCCGATTTTTCCGCCATTCCTGAAGTCGTGGTCTACGACGATATCCCAGATCTGATTGCCGAGCAGCATTCTGACCGACCGCCGCCCGCGACCAGCGCGGCGCCGGCCGGCGCGGCTTCGCAGGCGACGGCTTCCGCCTCGTCGGCCGGCTTGCCTTCCGTTTCGGCCGGTTGGGCTGCTTCAGCAAGCCGCTCGACTGCCGAAGCGCCGGCAAGCGTGCAGACGGCGCCGCGCGCCGCGAATGTGATGGCGCGTTTGAAGACCCGGCCTGCCGACGCGCTGCTGTTGGTCACGCGACGCGCCGTCTATGCCATGGCGGGGTTGCTGTTTGGCGTCGCCGTGCTGGCATTTCTGGCCGGTTTCCTGATCGGCCGCGGGCAGGTTCAGACGGAGACCCAGGAGAGCGACGAGCAACAGCAGGCCGAGGCGGTCGCCGACGCCGTGGCGCTGGAGGGGAGCCTGATCTATTCCGACGCGCCGGGACACTACGCGCCCGACGCCGACTCGCTTGTATTGGCCTTGCCGGTCGACAAGCAGCCGTCGCAGAAACTCTCGAGCGACGGCATTGCGGCGACGGATGGAGACAATGCCGAAACCGCGGAGGCCGTGCGGGAATTAGGAGGCGCCTTGCTGCACGCCGATAGCGACGGCGAGTTTCAGTTAGTCGTGCCGCGCTCGGGCGATTACCACTTGCTGCTCGTATCGCGGCACGCCAAGCGGCCCGAAGGCGAATCGATTGAGGCCGCGGCGCTTAACGAATTGGCGGCTTATTTCGCCAACCCTTCAAAGTTGATTGGCTCAAAGAAATACGTCTGGTCGCAACGACGTCTTTCCGGCGCTCCGGCGCCGATCCGAGAGGAGTTTGGCGCCGACGGTAAGTAGCAAACGCCGCAGTCGTACAACCTTTGCTCAGCCCCCGCTGCCGCCAGGCGCCAGCCGCCGGCAAACGCCGTTGCACCCAATCGCTTACTTCGATTGTGCGGCGGCCTTCTCGCCGCCGAAATCGGCGGCGAACGCACGCGGATTCAAACGTTCGCCGGTCGCGAATTTCGTGAGCTCGTCCCAACTCATCGTCCGACCGGGGGCGAAGACCCGCTGCTTCATGAATTCGCCGACGTCCTTGCGGCCGACATAGCTGACGGTTTTCGGATCTTTCACTTTCAGCACGTCGCGGGCGATTGCCTGGTTGACCTGGCACGCAAACAGCTCGCCCATCATGTAGTTGTGGTAATACACGGGGGCGACCACGATGTGGATCTTGCTGGCGTAATCCGGGGCGTTGCGGTCGGCAGGCCGCTTGAGCAACTGGTACTTTTCGGCCAGATCCCACCAGAGGGCGTTCAAGTCCTGGTCCGGATTGCGATACATGGCCTGTTCAAACCTCAGCATCACCTGGCACCAGCGGGAAAAGATCAGCAGCTTGTTGCGGCGCATCTTTTCTCCCGTAGCGCTGAACGCGGCCGGATCGTCGACCGATACGCCCATTTGTTCGAGCCAGCGGGCGCTTTTCGAGAACCGCTCGAACATCATCGCCACGCCTTCGGTGGTGAGGATGTGCGACTCGCAGCGCAACACGTAAGGCACGCTCTTGGGCATGTTCTTGCTGCTGTAGACTGCGTGACCCAACTCGTGCAGCATGGTCCCCATCCAGTATTCGTTGGGGACGATATTGGCCAGAACCCGGACGTCTCCCTCGCGATCGATATCCGTACAGAAGGCGTGCGGGCTCTTGCCGGGCTTCTCGTACAGGTCGCTGCGCTTGAGCACGTCGTCGACCGGCAGGCCGATGCCGGCGTAAAACTTGCGGCACAGGCCGGGGATGTCGACGTTCGCGTATGCGGCGTCGAGACTAGTTTCGTAAATCGCCGGCGCCTCCTGGAAGAACGGATCCTGATAGTGCCAGGGGCGCAGCTCGTCGACGGCAATTCCGTAATTCGCGGCGAGCTTTGCGTCGATCTCTTTCTTTGCCTTGGCAAACGGCTCGCGCGTCAATCTGTCGAGTTCGTCGAACAGGCTGAGGACCTGGCTTTGGCTCTGCTCGTTGACCTCGAGCAGCAGGGCGTGGTAATCGGTAAAGCCGAGTTGCGCGGCCGCCTTGTTGCGCATGGCCACCAGGGCGCGTAGATCCTGCTCGATTTCGGCGCCGACCTGCTTGCTGGCTTCCCACGCCGCCTGACGCTCTTGCGGATCTTGCGATTCCTTGAGGATCTTTCGCACCTCGCTGTCGGCGAGCTCTCGCTTGCCCACCTTGGCCCGGAAGACGTTGAACCGCTTCTCGATGGCGTTGGAGCGGGCCGTCATCTGTTCGAGCAACTCCGGATCGATCTGCTTGGGGAGCGCCTGCAAACGCAGCACGCGGATCTGCCGGCGCAGCAGTTTGTCTTCCAGACCGGCGCGGTCGCAGGCGCTGAGTTTTACGAATCGCTGATGATCGGCTAGCGCCCGATCGAGCCGGTTCTCGGCTTCCTGCTTGCTTTGAAACGCCGCTTCGGAGCCCGTCACGCTTGCTTCCCACCAGCGCTTGCCGACTTCAATCTCCAACGGACGAATCCGCCGCACGTGGTCGGAGATCAGACGTTTCGCCTCTGCGGCGGGATCCTGGGCTCGAGCCATGGCGGCCAGACTGCAAAGCAGCAGCGGAGAGAGTGCGGTAGATCGAAATAGCAGCCGGAATAACATGGCAGCGAGCTCCTCGGACAGATTGAAATTCGTGACCGTCGCCGACGCTCTGGCCGTATTGTGGCGCGACATGCTCATTGCGGCAAGCGCGGGGAGTGCGTCGGCGGTCAGGCGTCAGCCATGAGGCGCCGCAAGAGAAGGGCGAGCGGCGTCTTGCGAATGCTTTCGTCGTCGCTCGCTGTTTTCCAGCCCTGGTCGCCCCTGCGGGATCTTAGCTCGCATTCGCGTCTGTGCTGTCTTGGAACGCGGATTGTACCAGAGTTGGCAGCACTTCGGCGGCGGTTCCCGCCAGCCACAAGCCGGCCGAGGGTTGGGGATCGATGGAAATCACGCGGGCGCCGCCGCGTCGCGCTTCGTCCGGGATTTGCGCCGCCGGCCAGACGGCGCCCGAGCAGCCGACTTGAATCAGGCAGTCGCACTCGCGCACCGCGGTCAGCGACCGGCTCCAGGCGGGCTCGGCCATGCCGTCTCCGAACAACACGAGATTCGGCCGGCGGATTCCGCGCAAACCCACTCCCACCCAGCGGCGGATGGCCAGCAACGTGCGCGGAAGCACGCAGCAGCCGCGCCTCGCCCGATCGAGTGATTCCGAAATTCGTAGCAGTTCTCTCCGCGAGAGTAATTCGCGGAAGCGGCCCTTGAGGCTCACGACTTCAAACAGCGAGCCGTGAACCTCATACAGAATCGTGTTGCCCGCTTCGCGATGCAAGCCGTCGACGTTCTGTGTGACCACCGTGACGCAGACGTGCCGCTCCAGATCGGCGACCGCCACGTGTCCCGCATTTGGTCTAGCCGAGGCGATTGGATGGAGCACCGCGTAGAGAAAATCCGCCACGCGCCGCGGTTGCCGCAACGCAGTGCGAACGATTCCGCTCCAAGTGGCGAATCCGTCAACGGGAAATTCCCGCCAGAAACCGTCATCATCACGAAACGTGGGAATGCCGCTTTCGGCAGACGCGCCGGCGCCCGTGAACACGACGATATGCTGGGCGTCTCGCAGCCACGCAGCCGCCATCGCGAGAGAATCGGGATTGGTTATCATAGGGGCCTTGGCAGCGGGCGGTGGATAAGGCGTCAGGGAGCAGGGCAGGGGATCGCTTCGGAAGAAACGGCAATTGCGGGCCGCATTGCCTCGCTGGCCCCAACAGGTCCTGCGGCGTACGATTCCTTAACAGGCAAGGGAGGGCGCACGCCATGGAAACAGTGTATCGAAGACGCGGATTTTTGCCCGCAGACGATCCGTTGTGCACGTTTCCCGCGGGTTCGCCCTGGACCGAGCTCGATGAGCTGGGCCGGGATCTGCCCAGCATGTTGCTCGATGCACGGTTTCGCGACTTCGCCCGTTCGCTGAAGATTCCCGCCTGGCAGGCGCCGGAAGGAGAAACGGGGCCCCTTTCGCCGGAATCTTTGGCGAGTTTGCGGCTGTATTACGTGCGGCTTGGGTTTCTCGCCTCCGGGTATGTCAATCAGGTTGGACAGCAGCCGGCCAACCTTTTGCCGAGCAATATTGCCGTGCCACTGGTCGACGCCTGCCGCCGGCTCCAGCGGCCGCCGATTCTGAGCTATGACGGTTATGCGCTCTACAACTGGAAACGGTTTGATCCGGCCGGTCCGATCGCGCTCGGCAATCTCGACACGCTGCAGAATTTCGTCCATCTCTACGACGAACATTGGTTCATTCTGGTTCACGTAGAAAGAGAAGCCTTGGCCGCCGACATTCTCGCCGCCATCGACGACGCGCGGGCGGCCTTCGAGTCTAAAGACGAAAGCGGCGTCAATCACTCGCTGGCGAAGATGGCGCACAGCGTGTGGCGGCAGGTTGAAGTGTTGCGGCGAATTCCCGAGCGGATGGATCCGGCGCTGTACTTCAAAACCTTTCGTCCTTACATCCGCTTCTTCGAGCACGTCGTCTACGAAGGCGTCGATGTCGCGCCGCTCGACTATCGCGGCGAGACGGGCGCCCAGAGCAGCATCGTGCCTTCGCTGGTCTCCTTCCTGAAGATTCCGCACCGGCCTTCCGCGCTCATCGATCATCTGGCCGACATGCGGAACTTCATGCCTGCGGACCACCGCCGCCTGCTGGAAGAAATCCTCGCCATGCCCGACGTGCGGCCGCTGGCCGAAAAGGCCGCCTACAATGACCTGTTGGAGGCGATCGCCACGTTCCGCGAGGTACATTTGGGCTGGGCCCACGAATATATTCAAAAGCGCGTCGAAGACCCCCGCGGCACGGGCGGCACGCCTTACGTGCAGTGGCTCAAGCAACTGATCGACGAAACTCGAGCCCACAAACTCTGAGGAATTTGGAAGTTGGAACGCGGAAGTCGGAGAGGCGAGCATCCGACTTTGGCATTTCTTCATTCCGCATTCCGCATTCCGAGTTCCGCATTCATGAAGACGATCATCGAACCGTTCCGGATTAAAGTCGTCGAGCCGATCCGCATGCTGTCGCGGGACCAGCGCGAAACGATCATCCGCGAGGCGGGTTTCAATGTGTTTTTGATCCATGCCGAAAACGTGCTGATCGACCTGCTGACCGATAGCGGCACAGGCGCCATGAGCAGCCAGCAGTGGGCCGGCGTGATGCAGGCCGATGAGAGCTACGCCGGTTCGCCCAGCTTCTACCGCTTTGAGAGCGTGCTGCGCGAGATCACCGGCTTCGAACACGTGCTGCCCACGCATCAAGGCCGGGCCAGCGAGCGGATCCTGTTCGAGCTGATCGGCGGGCAGGGACTGACCGTGCCGAACAATGCACACTTTGATACCACCCGGGCCAACGTCGAGCACTCGGGCGCCGAAGCAGTCGATCTACCGATCGGCGAAGCCAAGAAGCCCCGCAATCGTCATCCGTTCAAAGGGAACATGGACGTGGCGGCGCTGGCCGAATTGCTCGAACGCGTCGGGAGCGAGCGCGTACCGGTGGTGATGGTCACGGTCACCAATAACAGCTACGGCGGCCAGCCCGTCAGTCTGGAAAACTTGCGCGCGGTGCGGCGCTTGTGTGATCGTCATCGCGTGCCGCTGTTTCTTGATGCTTGCCGCTTCGCCGAGAATGCCTACTTCATCAAGCACCGCGAACCGGGGCAGCAGGATCGCTCCGTCCGCGAGATCGTGCGCGAAATGTTCGACCTGGCCGACGGCGCGACGATCAGCGCCAAGAAGGACGGCCTGGTCAATATCGGCGGCGTGCTGCTGATTCGCGACGCGGCCTTGTTCCAGCGGGCCTGCAACTTGCTGATTCTGACCGAAGGTTACGTCACCTACGGCGGCCTGGCCGGTCGAGACCTGGAGGCCATGGCGCAAGGCTTTCAGGAAGTGCTCGACGAAGATTACCTGCGATACCGCATCCACAGCGCGGCGTATGTCGGCGAACGGTTGTTGGCCGCCGGCATTCAGATCGTCGAGCCGCCGGGCGGCCATGCGATTTATCTCGATGCCGCCGAATTCTGCCCACGCATTCCGCCATCGCAATTTCCCGGCCAGGCCCTGGTGTCCGGCCTCTATCGGCATGCTGGCGTGCGGGGCGTCGAGATCGGCTCGGTGATGTTCGGCGAGCACGGTCATGCGCCGCCGATGGAGCTGGTGCGGTTGGCCTTTCCGCGGCGCGTCTATACGCAGTCGCACATGGACTACGTGATCGAAGCCTTGATCGAGCTGCACCAGCAGCGCGACTCGCTCCGCGGCTTGCGGATCGTCGAAGCGCCGCCCGTACTGCGGCACTTCACGGCGCGGTTTGAAGAGATTGAATGAAGAGGAAGCGGAGTTCGGAGAATAGGCGGCCTCGCTTGATCCCGATCGTTGCCGTAGCGCCTGCCGATCAATGGGCTCTCTGGTCCGACAGATCACAGCCCAGGAGTTTGGCATCTTGGCAACGCCTTGCGGAGTTTGGCCGACCCTGCGTCCGTGACCTGGGTATTTTGGAGATCAAGCACGATCAGCTTCTTCAGGCCTTCCAGGTCCGCTAACCCGGCATTCGTGATCTGATTTCCCCTGAGCCGAAGAAGTATTAGGCCCTTCAAACCTCGCAAGTGGACAAGTCCAGCGTCCGTGATCTTTGTGTATTCAAGATCAAGCCCTTTGAGGGCGGTCAGTCCGTGCAGGTGGGCCAGTCCAGCATCCGTCACCCGAGTGTTTTCGAGCGCAAGCTCTTTGAGTGCGGTCAGTCCTCTTAAATGGACGAGGCCAGCGCCCGTGATCTGAGTGTTTCCAATGCCAACCCATTGGAGGACGGTCAGTCCGCGCAGGTGGACGAGGCCGGCATCCGTGATCTGAGTGTGGGAAAGAAAAAGATTTTCGAGGGCCGTCAGTCCTCGCAGATGGACGAGACCCGCATCCGTGATCCGAGTGTTGGAGAGAGATAGGGCTTTGAGGGAGGGCAGTCCGCGCAAGTGGACTAGCCCAGCGTCTGTGATCTGCGTGTCGGCAAGATCCGCCAATACGACCTTGTCAAAGTAAGACTGCGGCAACCACCGCCGCAGCAAACCTGAGGCAAACGACTCGCTCTTCCCTTCATTGTCCACGAAGCCTATGCGTCCACCCGAAGCTTGAATCGCCTCTACCGCCCGGCGCCGCCGCTCAAGTGGGGCAATCCATAGGCTCAGACCTACGCAGAGCAGTGTGACCAACAAGAACGCAGTGCGTATTGAGAATTGCAGCCAGCGGCGTTTCGGTTTGGTTGTGGGGAGCGTGGTGGTCATGTGCATCACGGTCCCTGAATAATATTGCAGCCCGGCAATGCCTTGCGGAGTTCCGCCAGCCTAGCGTCTGTGACCTGAATGCCGCTGAGATCAAGCGCTGCCGAGTCCTTCAGCTCGTGCAGTTGCGCCAGCCCGTCATCTGTGACTTGAGTTCCTCTGAGCTCAAGCACTTGCAGGCCAGTTAGTCCTTTCAGGTGGACCAGTCCGGCGTCCGTGATCTGGGTGTTGTGAAGATCGAGTCTTTGCAGATCAATCAGTCCTCGCAAATGGGCCAGCCCAGCGTCTGTGACCTGAGTCTCGGCGAGATAAAGTCGTTGCAGGCCCGGCAGCCATTTCAAGTGGACTAGATCAGCGTCTGTAAACTTAGCGGGGTAGAGACTCACAGCTTCGACCCCGTCGAAGTAAGACTGCGGCAGCCATTGCCGCAAGAAGGCTACCGGAATCGATTCGCTCTTTCCTTCGTTGGCTACGTATTGCACGAAGCCGCCCAGCGCCTCAATGGCGGCAACAGCCCGCCGCTGTCGTTCAGCCGGGACGCCCCAAAGGGCCAAGAGCACGCAGGTCACGCTGACGACCACCAGCATCGTGCGC
Organism: Pirellulales bacterium; assembly: GCA_035547635.1. Taxonomy (GTDB): domain Bacteria; phylum Planctomycetota; class Planctomycetia; order Pirellulales; family JAICIG01; genus JAICIG01. The sequence goes on along the minus strand of DASZUP010000585.1, from coordinate 7,437 downwards.
ATGGAGAACTGCAACCAGCGGCGTCTCGACCTGGGCATTTTATCGGCCCGCTTCCATTCCTCGCCTGACGAGGTTGTCTGGATTATGCCAGTCAGCGCCGCATTCAAAGCATTGCTTCGCCTCATTCGTCCGGAGTGGCTTTCCACAATATGGGCAGGGAACGCTCATTCTTGGTTGCACGAGGTCAGTGGTCGCCAGAATATCGGACACCCGAACATTCGCAACGGCGAGGCCACAGCCGCTTGTCTGTCGCAGCCATTTTATGGCGTCGATTACGCTCCCCCGTGCGATCAGTGCGCGGACTTCCGCATCCAGTTCCGGCGGAAGCGGATCCGGCAGGTCATTGTCCATTGATTTGCTTTCTCTGCTCGAAACTGTTCCTCGGCGCCCGAGAGGTGCCACTGCACCGCCATGACGAAGTTTGGCGAGTCGCCATGTTCTTCCAACTTCGCCTTGCACCAGTCTAGCAGCTCTTTCCTGCATTTTTGGCAGTACCGGACTTTCTTGCGGCCGCCCCGCTGCCGATCGGCACAACTCAAGAAGTTCACGGCGTTGGCATGCGGAAATCGCGTCGGGAGAACCGAGACGTAGTCGAACAACCCGTCGATCAGGCCCGAAAGCCGAATGGCGAAGCCATCGCAATGGGGAACCTGGTGCAGCGGGCAGGGCTGGGGCATGCTATCGTTTGGTCCATGCTGGTTCATCAAACGGCGAAAAGAAGCCCGGTCGCCGTGCCGAGGGAAACAACCGCAAGAACGACCAGGCATCCGCCCGACTTCGGCAATCCGCCTCGAATCAGCCGTCCGGCGTTCGACTCGTAGCCGATCTTCCGCTTCAGCCGGCGCTTCTGATTCGGCAACCAACGGACCGGCTTCATCAGGACCGTGATCCCGAGTTCTTTTTTGAGCCGCTTCTTCGCCTTGGTCACTCCGATCAAGGTCTTAAGCGAGGGGCGACGATAGCGAAAGAACTTCATGGGCGATCTCGGACGCTCTGAACCGCTGCTCCGTGACGAAGGTCGAAAGGAGGGCCACGTTGCCAGCTTATCAATGCCGGAGGGCAGCGGCAAATCCGCATCTACCACGCCTCGGTGAGCAATCAATCGCGCGTCGCCAATCGGCGAGCCGCACTGTTCGAAAGCCGGCCGAAAGACATTATGGCAATAGCTCCCAACCGCCAGCGAAAGCTGGCGGCAATGATGCAGAGCTTCAGCCCTGTTTGAGGCCTCAAGCTGGCCGCCTATCGCTTCAGCACGAAAGGCAACGATTCATCACGCAGGCGTCAGATTCGTCGCCAGTCGCGGCAGGGCGTCGGGCTCGAAGCTGCGCGGCGCCGCGGCGGCCTTCGGCCAGGTGTCGTCTCGCTCGGGCAGCGCGGCTAACTGCGACTCGTAGTAGGCCTGCACGCCGTCGGTCAGAATCCGCTCGGCGCCGCTCAAGAACTTCTCGGCGTCGAACCAGGGCTCGCGGAAGTTCTCCAGCAGCTCGTCGAGCGTGGCCTGTGAGTGATGCTCTTCTTCGCTGTTGTGGTAGGTCAGGTAACCCAGCGGAACCGGCTTGTCGAGCGTTGCGTTGAGCTTCTCCATGCCGGCAATCCAGGGCTTCCACAGACTATTGGCGGCCCAGTTCTCAATGCCGAACGAGGCGCCCAGCGCGATGCTCTGGTCCGTGTGGGCGTAGCACTCGAACGTGGCGTTGACGAAGGCGACCGTGCCGGGCAAGCCGACCCAAATCTTGCCGAGATCTTCAAACGCCAGCCCTAAACCCGCGGCCATGTTCTGCAGCCAGGTGAAATGGACCGTTTCCATCCGCCAGCGGCCGGTCAATTCGCCTTCGAAGCCGTGCTCGTAGGGAATGCCTTTCTCGTTGAGCAGCACCTTGAGCCGTTCGGAGTAGGCGTCGGGCGTCGGCGCGTTGGCGACCAGCTTGGCCTGGGCCACGTCGAACTGGGCGGCGAACACGGAGAACTGCTTCAGCTCATGCCTGGCTTGAGCGAAGGTCACGCCGCGCGAAAAGCGCTCGAGATACCGATTGCCTGCCACAATCGGATGGCAGAGCACTCGGGCGCAGGCGTCGATCAGCAGTTGCTGAAATTCTGTGGCGGACTCGGCCGTCATGTCGCCTGAGGCGACTTCGCCGCGCACTTCGTCCAGCACGCGATCAGCCTGGACGGCGAACAGTTCCAAGTGCCGCGGCACGCGATTGCGGTCCGGCACAATCCCGACGGCAATGAAGGCGTCGAGCGCAGAAGTCTCCAACGGGACGCGAATCGATGCAGACATGCAACCTCCTCCCAGGCTTGGCGGCAGCGCCGTCGCTTTGGGGAGCGCATGCGTCTCGTCGGTAGAACCTGGCGAGCAAGCGCCCGCGCTCCCGGAAAAGGCCGAAAATCCAGCCCGCCGCATCCGAGACGTTTCTTCGGGAATTCTAGGCCCGTCGGCGTCTCAGGCAAGGCGGCGGAGCGCAAACCGTGCAGTCGTCATAACCGGGGCGTCGCATCGCGAGGCGGTTGCGCTGCATTAAGGATCGGCAGAAATTTCGTCGCGAGAGAGAGTTTCTTGCCGCCGCGGGCGCATGCCGAAATAAGTAGTAGCGATCACCGCGGCGGTCTGTTTCGTTTTCTTGCCCGTTTCCGCCGGACAGCCGTAGAATGAAGAGCGACGCACGCCGCGATTGCGGTCTTCGGCGGCGCCATCCGGGGCGGAATGCCGGCAAGCAAGAAGGAGGCGGAGATCATGTCTGACGGTCCTTTGCCGCTCAAGGCGATTCACCATGTTGAATTGCTGGTGGGCAACGCCAAGCAAGCGGCCTATTACTATCGGCACGCATTCGGCTTTTCACAATTGGCTTACGCCGGGCCCGAAACGGGCGTCCGCGACCAGGCCTCTTACGTGCTCTACCAGGGCGACATCCGCCTGGTGTTGAGCACGCCCCTATCGCCCGACGATCCGATGGCCGACCATTTGCGCCGGCATGGCGACGGCGTGCTGGACATTGCGTTCCTGGTCGATGACGTTGACGAGTGCTTTCAGGAAGCGGTGGCGCGCGGCGCCAACGTCGCGCGAGAGCCGTACGATCGCGCCGATCAATTCGGCCAGGTCCGCCGCGCCAAGATCCGCGCCTATGGCGACACGTTGCACTCGTTTATTTCCATTGCCGACTACAAGGGGGCCTTCCTGCCGGGCTAGCACGTGCGCCGGCGGCCGGCGCCCGGCGCGGGACTGCAGCGCATCGACCACATCGTGGGCAACGTCGAAGACGGGCGGATGAACGACTGGGGCGCCTATTACAACAAGGTGCTCGGCCTGCACCAGTTCATGACCTTCGACGACAAGGATATTTCCACCGAGTTCTCAGCCTTGCGCAGCAAGGTGATGGCCGATGACAAGGCGCAAATCAAGTTCCCGATCAACGAGCCCGCGCCCGGCAAACGCAAGAGCCAGATCGAGGAATATCTGCAGTACAACGTGGGCGCCGGCGTGCAGCATATTGCTTTGACCACGCCCGACATCATCCACACGGTGTCGGTGCTGCGCGACAACGGCGTCGAGTTCCTTTCCGTGCCGGACTCGTATTACGAGCGCGTCTGGGATCGGGTCGGCGAGATCCACGAAGACCGCGAAACGATTCGCCGGCTCAACATCTTGATCGATCGCGACGACAAAGGTTACCTGCTGCAGTTGTTCACCAAACCGGTCGAGGACCGGCCGACCTTGTTCTACGAGATCATTCAACGCGAAGGCTGCGACGCCTTCGGCAAAGGCAACTTCAAGGCTTTGTTCGAGGCGATCGAGCGCGAGCAGGCCGAGCGAGGAAATCTTTGATCAATGGGTAGCGGAAGTGCGTGAGGATTCCGCTACAGTTTTTGCGGCCAGCGTGATAGCCGAGAGCCGCCTGCCGACACAGGAGACGACGGATGCCGTTTTACCACCGTTTAGGCGAGATTCCGCGCAAACGTCACACTGTGTTTCGGCAGCCGTCGGGCAAGCTGTACCACGAGCATCTGATGGGCAGCCGGGGCTTCTCCGGTCCGTCCTCGTTGCTGTACCACTTGCGCCCCCCGACCAGCCTGACCAGCAGCCGGCTGGTCAAGCAGATCGAGTGGCGCCATGATCCGGAGCCGACGCTGCGGATGCGGCACTTTCGCCTTTCTCAGGTGTCGGCCGCGGCCAGCGCCACGATGGGGCGCACGCCGGTACTTTATAATCGCGACGTGGCGCTGTCGTTCGTACAGCCGACCCGCTCGGATCATTCGTTCTATCGCAATGCGGAAGGGGACGAGCTGATCTACGTCAGCGAAGGGAGCGGCGTGCTCGAAACGCAAATGGGCGAGCTGCCGTTTCAGGCCGGCGATTATGTGGTGATACCTCGCGGGATTTTGCACCGCTATCGGATGGGGGACGAAACATCGCGGCTGCTGGTGATTGAAAGCGCCGGTGCGGTGCGTCCGCCGCGTCGGTATTTGAACGAGACGGGTCAGTTTCTTGAACACAGCCCCTACTGCGAGCGCGACATCCGGCGGCCGGACGAATTGCCGGTGTACGACGAGCGCGGCGAATTTCGCCTGGTGATCAAGCACAATAACGCGTTGACCGAAGTGACGCTCGACCATCATCCGTTCGACGTGGTCGGTTGGGACGGCTGCTATTATCCGTGGGCGCTCTCGATACACGATTTCGAACCGATCGTCGGCAGCCTGCATCAGCCGCCGCCGGTGCATCAGACGTTCGAAGGAGATCATTTCGTCGTCTGTTCGTTCGTGCCCCGACTGTTCGACTTTCATCCTGACGCGGTGCCGGTCCCGTACAATCACTCGAACGTGATGAGCGACGAGGTGCTGTACTATGCGAACGCCGAGTTCATGAGCCGCAAGGGAATCGAGTACGGCTCTTTGACGTTGCATCCCGGGGGCTTGCCGCACGGTCCGCAGCCGGGCCGCGTGGAAGAATCGTTGGGCAAGAAACGGACCGACGAGTTGGCGGTGATGCTCGACACGTTCCGCCCGCTGCACGTTGCTGTGGATGCGGCGGAATTCGAAGATTCGGCGTACGGCCGCTCCTGGTTGCCGCCGGACGCGGAGAGCTAGTGCGATGGCGGAGAGCTTGCGTGCGCTATTGCGCGACTCGATTGACTACGCGGGGACGTTCCCCCCCGCGTCGTTGAGCCTGGAGCAGGCGGCGCAGAATTACTCCGCCTATCGCCGGCAGCGCGAGGCCTGGATGCTCGGCCGAATGGTCTGCCCGGTCTCGCAATTGGCGGAAATCGCGGCGCTTTGGGAAAGGGAAACGCCCGTCGAAGACTCGCCGCGAGTGCGAGAAGGCGCCGTATCCGCAGTGCTGACAGGCGGCAGCACGGCCGAAGCATGGCGTGAGAACGTCGAGGGAGAGATACGGCTAGTGCGAGAATTCGGGCAGCGGCTGCGGATCGATGTGCTGGAAGTGAAATTGCCGCTCCATACGGCAGGGCAGGGTGGGAAAGCGGAGTGGGCCGCGTTGTTGGATGGTTTGAACGCGGACGAGTTGAAGACTTGCCGCATCTTTCTGGAGCTTCCGCGCGAGGTCGAGCCTTGGGACGCCGCGTTTCGCGGACTTGTCGACGCCCTGGTCGAGTTTAATCGCCGGGCGGAATGCGAGAGCAAGCTCGCCTTCAAGCTCCGCACCGGCGGCGTCAAACCAGAAGCCTTCTTGTCCTCGGCGCAGTTGGCAAGCGTGATCTGTGCGCTCCGCGATGCAGAGTTGCCGTGGAAAGCGACGGCCGGATTGCATCATCCGTTGCCGGGCCTTGACGCAGAACTTGGCGTCCGAAGGCAGGGCTTTATCAACGTGCTGACGGCCGCGGCGATGGCCGATGCTTTGAAGTTGCCGAAAGTCGACGTCCAGAACATCCTGGAGGACGATGACCCACTCGACTTTCAGTTCGCGGGGCCTTCACTGAGCTGGGAAGGCCTGTCGGTTGAAGTCCCGCAAATCGACCAAGCGCGACGACGAAGCTTCGCGTCGTTTGGAAGTTGCAGCTTCGACGAACCGCGAGCAGATTTGCGGGCGCTTGGCTGGCTATGATCGCGCCTGGCATGAAGCAGATGAAGTCCAGTCGCTCGCGTTGTTGAAAGTCGTTCGTCAGCTCGCGAGAGGCTTGCCAAGGTCATGGCCCCTGGTCATTCAGCGTAGACCCAATATTCCGAAGGACTGCCGATGCTCTCCACGACCGACCCCAAGCTGAAAAGCTTTCTGCCCGTCGCCGCCGATTCGCACTTTCCGATCCAGAACCTGCCGTATGGCGTGTTTCGGCCGCACTCCGGAGGCGAACCCCGCGTGGGCGCGGCCATCGGCGAGATGATCCTGGACCTGGCCGTTCTCGAGCGTCGTTCGCTGCTGAAGGCGCCTACGCCCAACGGCGAGCCGGTCTTCGCTCAACGCTGGTTGAACCCGTTGATGGCGCTGGGACGCACGGCATGGAAAGAGGTGCGCGAGCAGATCAGCCGGCTGCTCCGTGCCGACGAGCCGACGTTGCGGGACGATGAGGCACTGCAGCAAGCGGCGCTCGTTCCCATGTCGGCCGCCGAGTTGCTGCTGCCGGTCGAGATTGGCGACTACACCGACTTTTATTCCTCAAAGGAGCATGCCACGAACGTCGGTACGATGTTTCGCGGGCCGGAGCACGCGCTGCCGCCCAATTGGCTGCACTTGCCGATCGCCTATCACGGCCGGGCCAGTTCGGTCGTGGTCAGCGGGACCGATTTGCACCGCCCCTGCGGCCAGACCAAGGCTGACACCCAAACGACGCCGGTATTCGGCGCCAGCCAGGCGGTCGATTTCGAACTGGAGATGGGTTGCCTGATCGGCCCGGGCAATCCGCTGGGAGAACCGATCCCGGCCGATCGGGCGCTCGATCACGTGTTCGGACTGGCGCTGGTCAACGATTGGAGCGCTCGCGATATCCAGCGTTGGGAATACGTACCGCTGGGGCCGTTTTTGGCCAAGAACTTCGGCACGACCCTTTCCCCGTGGATCGTCACGCTCGAGGCCTTGGAGCCTTTCCGCGCCGCCGGTCCGCGGCAAGAGCCGCCGCCGCTGGAATACTTGCGTACGAGCGCCAACCAGGCCTACGACATCGAACTCGAAGTGTTGCTGCAAGCTGAAGGCATGGCTGCGCCGCAGCGGATCTGTGCGTCGAACTTTCGCTACCTGTATTGGAACCTTGCACAGCAAGTGGCTCACCATACGGTCAATGGCTGCAACCTGCGGACCGGCGATTTGCTGGCCTCGGGCACGATCAGCGGCTCGACGGCGGAGTCTCGCGGCTGCCTGCTGGAACTGACCTGGGGCGGACGCCAGCCGCTGGAACTGCCCGGCGGCGAGACGAGGCGCTTTCTTGCCGACGGCGATCGGGTTACCATGACAGCCTGGTGTCAGGGGGACGGCTACCGCGTTGGATTCGG
>DASZUP010000584.1:0-5234 GCA_035547635.1 Pirellulales bacterium | reverse complement strand
CGTCACAAGTTCTGCAGGAGCTTCCACGACTGCGCCCTCTGCTTATCTGTGCCTATCTCAGCAAGAGGACTCCTTACAGTTCCGCCGCAGAAAGCAAGGTCGCCCCCCTCTCAATATATTCGCCGCTGATTAGCGAATATTAGCGTTGATTAGCGTTCCGATCCTTTCCCGCCTTTCCGTTCCGCGTTCCGCATTCCGCATTCCGAGTTCCCCGCTTCAGCCTGCCTCCTGCTCCAGCACGCCCAAGACGATCTTGCGCAGCTTCGGTTCGGCGGAGGCGGCGTGCGCCAGAATGCGACTGATTTCGGCCGGTTCCAAGGCGTCGGGCAGGCACATGTCGGTCACGATCGACAGGCCCAAGATTCGCATGCCGGAGTGGACCGCCGCCAGCACCTCCGGCACGGTCGACATGCCCACCACGTCGGCGCCGATCAAACGCAGAAAGCGATACTCGGCTCGCGTCTCCAGGTTCGGCCCCGTCACGGCCACGTAGACGCCCCGATGGGCGGCGAAATTCTCTTTGCGGGCAATTTCCAACGCCCGGTCGATCAGGGCCGAATCGTAAGGGCGGCACATATCGGGAAACCGCGGTCCGAGCTTATCGTCATTGACGCCGATGAGCGGATTGCCGTTCATCAGATTGATGTGGTCTTCGATGACCATCACGTCTCCGCAGGCGTACTGGGGATTCATGCCCCCGCAAGCGTTCGAGACAATCAACAGCTCGGCGCCCAGCGCCTTCATCACGCGCACCGGAAAGGCGATCTGCTGATGCGTATAGCCTTCGTAGGCGTGAAACCGGCCTTCCATAGCCGCGATGCTCACGCCTTGCAGCCGGCCGCAAACAAGCTGGCCCGCATGGCTGATGGCCGTCGAGCGAGGGAAATGAGGAATCTCCTCGTAGTCGATCGTCGCCTCAGCTTCGATCTGCTTTGCCAGGCTGCCCAAGCCCGTGCCGAGAATAATGCCGACGCGAGCTTGTTGGCTCCAATGTTTGCGAATGACCGAGACGGCCTCGTTGATTTGAGCGGCAAGCTCCAGCATCCCTATTCCTTGGGCAAAAACTCTCGCAACAGCGCTTGATAGGCGCCTTCGTCGCGCAAGGCGTCCAGATCGCTATCGGCCTCGAGATAGTCGAAATCGTCGTAGCCGGCTTCCAAGGCGCAACGCAGTGCGGCTATCGCCTCGCGACGCATTCCCATCAAGGCCAGACTGCAAGCCAGGTTGTATTGTACGACGCAGTCGTCCGGCAGCAGGGCTGCCAGGCGCTTGTCGATCGCCAGGGCCTGCGCGTGCGAGCCCTTGCGGGTCAGCAACTCGCCCTGGCAGCGCAGCACATCGACATAGTCGGGCGCGCGTTGCAGCACGCTCTCATAGAATGCGATGTCGAACTCCAGTTGACTCAAGCGACCAGCACTGGCGGCCGCCGATGAAGCGCCGCCCTTCGGCGGGTGAGCAAAAGGCTCATCGGACGCGGACATATCGACGGCTCCTCGCGGCCTTATGCGTCTTCTTCGTCTTCGCCAAAGGATTCTTCCGACTCTTCGTCTTCGTCGTCGGCTTCCTCGCCGATATCTCCCTCCTGCTCGATATCCTCGTCGAACTCGTCGAGGTCGTCGTTCAACTCCTCGTCCAGTTCGTCTTCGAAGTCGTCGTCGAAATCGTCATCGAAGTCGTCTTCATCGAACTCTTCGTCCTCATCGCCGCCCTCGGACGAGTCAACTAACTCTCGCGAGACAGTCGACGCCGTTGGGTTCGGCGGAGCTTCTGCAACGATGAAACCGCGCTGCATCTCAACGGTTTCGGACTCGGGCAAATCCGGAAAGGCTTCCGCCTCTAAATCAAACGACATGGCAAACATTACCTGGACCAAAAACAGCCGCGTTGCGGGCGAACGAGCCGCGCATACGGGTCGCGCAAGGAACGACCGAGACCAGGAACTGTTAGTAGTCGAGCCCGACTCGTTTGTCAAGCGCCCGGCGCCCGGTCATGCCTCGTAGCGGAGTCTGTGAAAACTCCGAGCCGCCGTTTCGACGCTCTGTTTCATATTAGGCGCCTGCGAACCGTGCCGAGCGCACGGAATTGTCACCAATTCCGCTACAGCCGTCGCCCAGTTCCGTGAAGATTCCAGGCCCAGCCCCGCATCTCCCATCAACCTTCGACAGACGCCACGGCGCACAAGAAAAGGCAGGGCCCTTAAAAGAGAAGGACCCTGCCCAAACACGGGGGTGAGAAAGCCTCAATTTAGGGACGACGCAGCCGAGCGAACAAAGCCGCTTCCGCCTCGCCGTCCACATAAAAACTAGGTCAAAATGCGGCTTTGTCAAATTCTCGTTCAAGTGCGGTAATCTGCGTTCAGCCGCACATATTCCGCGGTCAGGTCGGTGGTCCAAAACCGGACCTTCGCGTTTCCTTCGCCGAAACGCAACGCGATCAACGCATCGCGATTGTCATGAATCGAATTGGAGACGGCCGATTCGTCGAATGCGACCGGCGCGCCTTGCTCATACAGCAGGTAACCGTTGAGGCGGAGATCCACTTTCCGGGGATCGAATGGAACATTGGCATACCCGGCCGCCGAGACGATCCGACCCCAGTTCGGATCGGCCCCGGCGATCGCGGTCTTGACCAGTGCGCTCTCTCCGACCGTTTTGGCAATGGCGTGCGCCGCTTGTCGCGACGCGCAGCCATCAACGTCGATGGTGATCAGATGTTTCGCCCCTTCGCCGTCGGCCGGAATCTGTTGAGCCAGGTCCATGCAGACTTCTGCCAGCGCGGCTCGAAAGGCTTCCAGGTCTTCGCCGGCGAGCGGTGCGCCTCCAGCGGCCCCGTTGGCCAGCAGCAGCACGGTGTCGTTCGTGCTCATGTGCCCTTCGACGCTGATACAGTTGAAGCTGTCGTCGACGGCGGCAAACAGCGCCTGCTGGGCAACCTGCGGCTCCAAGGCGGCGTCGGTGAGAATCACGCCCAGCATGGTGGCCATCCGCGGGCCGATCATCGCGGCGCCTTTGGCCAGCCCGGTAATCTGGATCTCGCCGGTGGCAAGCGAAACGGTGCGGCCCGCCAGTTTGTGCCGCGTGTCGGTTGTCATCATCCCTTGCGCCGCAGAGATCAGCGATTCCTCGCCGTCGCCCAAGGCCTGGCGGGCCGCCTGAATGCCGGCTTCGATCTTGTCCATCGGCAGGAAATGGCCGATCACGCCCGTCGACAATACCAGCGCCTGTTCCGCTCGGGCGCCGCAGGCCCGCGCGGCAAGTTCGGCCATTGCGGCGGCGTCGCGGTCGCCGCGCTGCCCCGTACAGGCATTGGCATTGCCCGAATTGACGACCACCGTGCGAATTTCGCTGCAGGGCGTGCGGCTTCGGTCCAGCGCAACCGGCGCAGCGAAGACCAGGTTCTGCGTATAGACGCCCGCGGCCGTGGCGTTGCGATCGGACACGATCAGCGCCATATCGCGAGCTTCCGCATTTTGCTTGATCCCGGCATGAATGCCGGCGAGACGATAGCCTTTGGGGATCGGATGAGACATGGCTGAGGAAGTCGCTTCTTTGTTTCGCTCGCTCACAGAGCGGCGGTTTCCGGATGCCCGAACATCAGGTTGAAATTCTGCACCGCGGCCCCCGCGGCGCCTTTGATCAGGTTATCGAGACAACTGATCGTAATCAGCCGGTCTCGCACGACGCGCGCCGTCACGTGGCAATAGTTCGTGCCGCTCACGTCTTTCGTCCCCGGCAAGTGTTCGACGACCTTTACGAACGGCTCGTCGGCGTAGAATTTTTGCAACGTCTCCAGGGCCTGCTTCTCGCTCACCGCTCCGCGCGGCCGCGAATACGCGGTGCTTAGAATGCCGCGGTCCATCGGCACGAGATGCGGCGTGAAAATGACTTCGGCCTGCTGACCGCCGGCGGTCGAGAGCACTTGCTCGATCTCGGGCGTATGACGATGCTTGCCGACATTATAGGCCGACAAGCTCTCGTTGCACTCGGCGTACAGCGTGGCCAGCTTGGGCGTCCGCCCGGCGCCGGAGACTCCGCTTTTAGAATCGATGATGATCCCGGTCGGCTCGATCAGCCCGGCTTTCAACAGCGGCGCCAGGGCCAGAATGGCCGACGACGGATAGCAGCCCGGATTGGCGATCAACGCGGCGTTTTGAATCTGGCTGCGGAACAGCTCGGGCAGTCCATAGACGGCCTCGGCCAGCCGGCCCGGATCGGCGTGCTTTTCGCCATACCACTGCTCGTAGACCGCCGGGTCTTTCAAGCGGTAGTCGGCGCTGAAATCGATCACCCGGCAATTGCCGCCGAGCATCTGCGGCACAAGCCCGGCGGTCACGCCGTGCGGCAGACAACTGAAGACGCAATCGGCTCGCGAGGCGGCCTCGGCCGGTCCCAGGTCTTCCAGCCGCAAATCGAGCCTGCCAGTCAGGCTCGGATGCACGCGGGCAATCGGCAGATTCCCCTCCTGACGGCTGGTAGCCGCCACAATTTCGGCCGCCGGGTGCCGCAGCAGGAGCTTGATCAATTCCAGGGCCGAGTAGCCCGTGGCGCCGAGAATGGCAACTCGCGTCATAGTTCGATTGGGTGCTCTTTGCTAGAGACGCTCTGATTGGCCGGACCGGCCGCAATAGCCTGGGCGGCGGGCAGTATAACTTCCGCAAAACGACACCGCCAAGGGGTCGCGGGTTCGCCGCCCGTTCGTCCGACGTTCCCAAGCTGCCCTTCCCAGTTGGCCAACTTGGGCGCTGCACGCCTTCCCCCTCTCCCACCAGAGGGCCGGGGTGAGGGCGAACTGCCGAAGGCGCCCAACTTTTCCCGCGAACTTGGCCATCTTGGGCGCATCTGCCTCTGCCTTCCTCTGCGGCGTCTGGAATTGTGAACTTTCCCAAGATGCCCGCTCGAACCTGACCGCCTTGGGCGCATCGCCTTCCCCCCGCCGCTGCTCGCTCTTCCCCTCTCATGCCGCCAGAGCGAACTTTCGCCACGACCGCCGCGCGCAGTCGCACGGCAGAAACTACTGTCAAGCTTACTGGGCGACTGGCTTGGCGCTGACAGGCCGAACGGCCCTGCAAAATCGGCCGGCGCGTTCCCCGCTTGCACACAAGCGCGGTTCGCCGGAGCGTTTTATTACCCCGGCACGAAAGTACGTCAGGCTTTCCAGCTTGAGAGGACGTTCGCGTATGGCAGGAATGCCTGACCTACGTGTTCATCTCGTGCCGGCGTGAACATTGTAAACCG
>DASZUP010000583.1:0-42560 GCA_035547635.1 Pirellulales bacterium | reverse complement strand
CAATTGCGAGTTTCGCGAATGAATTTCTTCAGTTCCGTCGTCGAGTCGAACAGCGTATGGTCGTCGACTTGTTTTACCAGCCCGACGCCGGGGGCCAGCCATTGGCGTTGAGTGATCGAGCCGAACTTGCCGCGCATTTCCACCTTGATTTCGACGCAATCTTGATAGGATTTTCCCAGACAAGTCAGGTCGTTGCGGCCGACGACTTCGAAGTCGAATTTTGAACCGGGAGTCACGACGTTCCAACTTTGCCCCGTTTTCAATTCCTTCGGCAAGTACAGCCACTCGCCCTGTTTTTCTTCGCCTTCCAGGATCTGGAACACGCCGTGGTCCGTTGGTCGATAATACGAGACCTGTGTCGGGTTGACGGGCGCTCCGTGGACCTGCATGATCACTTTGAAGTACCTCTTGCCGGCGATCTCGACCTGGCCGTCAACGCGGGTCACCGCGCTGGCCAGCTTTTGAGCGCCTAACGGAAGATCGATGACGACTTCGTACTCCCAGCGGGCCCCGTCCGAGAGCGGCATATAGCTGGGCGCGCGGGACTGTTTCTCTTCACGCGTCGCTTGCAGCGGCGGCAAGCGACGGGGCGGATCATCGGCGATACCCGGTCCGGCCGCACCGCACCCGGCTATGGCCAGCCACGCCGTGGCGACGATCGTGTATCGGCCTGTCTGCATTTGGGAGTTGCCTTTCTCCCGCCAGCCTACCCGCTCCTGCCGCCTGGGGACAAGCCGAGCTTGCCGTCCCAATCCGCCCGCGACTGCACGTCCTGGCAGCGAGCGGCATCGCACGCCGGCCGCCGCACAGGCGTTTGGGGGGCTTGCCGACGGCCCGACCAGCCCCCGGATTATAGGCGATTTGCCTATTCTTAGAGGCTTTCGACGGGCTGGACAACCGATAAAAAGTTGAGAGGGAGTGACGCAACACCTCGGCGCCGAGACTCGGGCCGGCTGACGATCACGCCTTCGCTTCGTCAACCTTGAAGTGAGCAACTCTGTTTCGAAACAGCGAAGAGCGGGGGCGACCGACAATGTCCGGCAATGTGCCGATCGAGAACAGCGAGGCCCAGTCGGCCGCACGGCTTGTACCCCTTGTGTTTATCGTCGATGACGATCCCCACGTAAGCGGCGTGCTGCGAGAGATTATTCAAGCGGGCGGTTATGCGGCCGTCGTCCATTCGACCGCCGAAGCGTTCGTCGACGACTATCGAGACGAGGCCCCCGGGTGTATCGTGCTCGACGTCCAGTTGCCGGGGATGAACGGCCTGGAACTGCAGCAGACCCTGGCCGCCCGCCATATTCTCACGCCGATCATCATGTTGACCGGGCACGCTTCGATCCAGTCGGCCGTTCAGGCGATGAAGGCCGGGGCTTTCAACTTCGTGGAGAAGCCGGCCTGTCCGGCGGAGCTGCAACGCCAGGTGCGTACGGCCGTGGAGTCTGACATCCGTCGCCGGCGGCAGACGGCGGAGCGGGCCGAGGCGATGCAACGCATGTCCGCGCTGTCAGAGCGCGAACGGGAAGTCATGAACCTGCTGGTCGACGCAACGACTCCCAAACGGATTGCCGCCCAGTTGGGAATCAGCCCCAAAACGGTCGAGTTTCACCGCGCCAATTTGCTGGTCAAGCTGAACCTGGACAGCGTTTCGGAGTTGATCCGGTTCTCACTTTCGCACGGGCTGACGCCGTGAACGCTACTTCACGGCCTGAGTCACGCACACCGGCCGGCGGCCCTTGTCTTGCTCGTTGTTCAACACGACCGTGAAGTAACTCTTGACGACGCGGTCAAAGTGTTCCGGCGTCATCTCCAGCGGCAGGCTGTTGTAAACGCAGTGGTTGCGAATCTGGCCCAGCAGGTCGCGCGGATGGCAGCGCCGCAACCGGCGGTCGCCCGCCCGGTAGTGCGCGGCCAGCAGATAATCGACCGCCTCGCGGCGATATTCAAAGCCCAGCGAAGGGGAGCAGAACTCGAACAGCCGATGAAACTCGGCTTCGGAAGGATCCTCGATGTTGATCTTGTACGGGATCCGTCGCAGGAAGGCTTCGTCGACCAGGTCCTCGGGTTCGAGATTGGTCGAGAAGATGATCAGTTGCTCGAACGGCACCTGGATTTTCTTGCCCGAGGCCAGCGTCAGGAAGTCGTAGCGCTTTTCCAGCGGAACAATCCAGCGATTCAACAGCTCTGCCGGTTCCATGCGTTGCCGGCCGAAGTCGTCGATCAGGAGCGAGCCGCAGTTGCTCTTCAACTGCAGCGGAGCTTCGCTGACGTTGCTCTTGGCGTCGTGGCGGATTTCGAGGCTGTCCATCGTCAACTCGCCGCCCGCGACCACCGTCGGACGGCGGACCTTGATCCAGCGGCGGTCGTGGTTGTTCTGCTTGATCAGGCTGTTGTCTTTGCGCTCCTGCGCTTCGTGGTAGGCCGGATCGTAAAGCTTGATCAGTTGGCCGTCCTCGAGCAGCGTCTGTGGCAGCCAGATGTTCTGCCCGAAGCAGCGCGTGATCCGTTCGGCCAGCGTGGTCTTGCCGTTTCCCGGCGCTCCGTAAAGAAACATGCCGGCGCCGGAGTTCACCGCGGGGCCCAAGCTGTCAAAGACGGTCGGATCGGTCGAAATGTCCTTGAAGGCCTGTTCCAACTGTGCGCGCTTCGGCGCTTCGGCGCGAATGGTCTGCGCTTCGACGGAGCAGACGTAATCAATCAGCGGCACCGGGGCGGGACCGATATACGCGCAAGCATCGAGAAAGGTCTGCGCCCGCTGCCGGCCTTGATCGGTCAGCGTGTAGTAGTAATCGTTCAGCGGGGCGGAGCCGGTATGGGCCAGAAATTGTCGCGATCGCAAGCGATGATAGAGGTCTTCCACGACGCCCATCGGCAAGCACAGATGATCGGCAATGCTGCGGCCGCTGGCCGTGCCGACCACCGAGAGGTACTTGCAAATCAGCGAATCCACCAACGCCTCGCTCAAGCCGGTCTCGGCCAGCGTGGCGGGTTCCGGCGGCTGAAAGCCTTCTTCAGAGAGGATGGCGGAGAGCAGATCTAACGGTTTTTCGGCCACAACTGAGGCGCACATCGCCTTTCCCCTGCTTACATTTTAGTAATTTTCCCCGAGCCGTTGTGCGCCGGCGCGCAAAACGATCGCTCGACGGCGGCTCTTAACCCTAGACAACTCTAGTACATAGAATGCCGGCCGTCTGAAGGGGGCCGCCGGACGCCCGGGGAAGGCGCCTGCGGAGGCAGATCTTGCCCGTTGTTTGTGCGGCTTGGCCGAGGATATGCTGAAATTATCTGATTTAACGGCGAGAAAACGCCCACAAGGGACAAGTCATCAATGATGAAACAACTCATGCTTTCAGCCGTCGCGATCGGGCTGCTCCTCGCGGCCGGTTCCCCGGCGGACGCTTATCGTCGCGGTCGCGGCCGCGGCGGTTACGGTTACGGCGGGTACGGTTATGGCTATGGCGCCGGAACGACCGCGGCGGGCAGTTTTCTGGCGGGCTCGGCCATGCTTACTGGGGCCGCGGGCCAGTACAATCTGTACACCTCCATGGGCGCCAAGAACTACCAGCAAGCCTACAGCCAGTGGGTCGACAATCAAAAGAAGCGCGAGCAGACTTACTTCGACATGCGGCGCATGAACGCCAGCTATCGCGCCGAGCTGAGAGCGCAGCACCCGACGCCGACGTCCGATCAGATCGCCGCATTCAACAAGTCTCGCGAACCTGAACGGCTCAAGGATGATCAGTTCAACGTAAAAACCGGCAACTTGAGCTGGCCCCCCGCCTTGAAAGAGCCCGAATTCGCGCCGGATCGCGACAAGCTGGAAGGGCTGTTTGCAGAGCGAGCGGACGATCCGGGAAATTCAGGGCTGGGCACTCGCAATTATCGCGAGGTGCAGCGGGCGCTCGCCGACTTGCACGACAAACTACACGCCGAGATCGCGCAGATCGACCCTGACGCATACATAGCCGCCATGAAGTTCCTGAAAAGCGTCGGCTATGAGGCCCGCTTTACGCCCGACGGACATCTGGCGGCGGCGAGCAAATAGCGCCGTCGCTGGATGGTGCTGTCGCCTTCCGGTTTGCTCGCGGCGCCGCTAAGCGGAAAACCGCTTGCGGAACACGACCATGTGATCGCCGTCCGCATAGTAGTCCGGCAATTCGGCGACCTGCTCGTAATTGTGTTTGAGATAGAAGCGGCGCGTCAGCGCGTAGTGCTCGAGCGACGACGTCTCGATCAACAAGATTCGACCGCGCTCGCGGCGGATTTCTTCTTCGACGTGCTCCATCAGCTTTCCGCCGATGCCGCCGGCTTGCGCGTGCTTGCTGACGGCGATCCAGTACAAATACCAGGTGCGGTCCGTCATGGCGGCCGGCGCGAAGTAGGCGAAGCCCAGGATTTGTCCTGCTGACTCGAAGGTCGCCGATCGGTGGCCGTGCTCCCGGTTGGTCGCATGGTAATCGGACAGCACTTCTTCCAACGCCTGGATCTCGATCGGCCTGAACACGCCCGTCTCTTGCGCGAGCGTCAGTAACGTCGGGTCGTCCGTGGGAAGGGTGGGGCGAATCACGTTCGGGGCTATCGTTCGATCCGCAGCTCCGGCAACTGCTTCTGCAGTTCGGCCAGTCCGGCGGGCGTGGTTCGGGTATCCACCAGGCTCAGATGACGCAGGTTCTTCAGCGCCGCCAAGGCGGGCAAGCCGGCATCGGTGACGCCCGTGCTTTGCAGCGACAAGCCTTCGAGCTGCTGCAAGCTCTTCAGATGCGCCAGGCCGGCGTCGGTGATTTTGGTTCCCAGCAGGCTCAGCGCGGTGAGGTTCGTCAACTTGCCGATTGATGCCAGGCCGGCGTCGGTGATCCGCGTGCCCAGCAGGTTGAGCGTTTCCAGGTCCGTCAGACCGGCCAGGTGGTGCAAACCCTCGTCGCTGACGCGCGTGTCGTACAGGTTCAAATCGATCAGGCTCTTCAGGCCGGCAAGTTGTTCGAGGCCCTTGTTATCCAGCGGAGTGTCGCCCAGATCGAGAGCTTCCAGCTTGGTTAGTCCCTTCAGCGCGCCAAATCCGGAGCCCGTGACCCGCGTGTGCCGCAGATCGAGATGCTGCAGCCGGGTCAAACCCTTCAGGTGCGCGAGTCCGGCGTCGCTGATCTCGTTGCCGGTCAGGACCAGGGTATCAAGGAATGCCAGGCTGCCGATGGCCTTCAAGCCGTGATCGCCGACCTGCGTGCCGATCAGCGTCAACTCTTCCAAGGCGGGCAAGTCCTTGAGATGTTCCAGTCCGGCGTCGGTAATCGGCGTCAGGCCCAGGTCCAACTCGCGGAGCTTGGGCAACGCCTTCAAGTTCGAAAGACTCTCGTCGTCAATTTGCGTATCGCTCAAGAACAACCGGTTGAGCCCTGTCAACGCTTTGACGTGCTCCATGCCCGAGGCGTGCATGGCGGTGAAACCCAGGTCCAACGTCCGGAGCTTGGTCAAACCGGCCAGATCTTCCAGGCCGGCGCCCATGACCCCCGTGTGTTTGAGGTCCAGGGTCTCCAGGTTTTTCAGCGTCTTCAGGTGCGTCAATCCGGCATCGGTCACGTGCGTGCCGCCCAGGTCCAACATCTCCAGGTTCGTCAAACCCGCCAGGTGCTTGAGTCCGGTGTCGGTGAGCCGCGTGCGGAACAGGTGCAAGACGCGCAGCTTGACGTGCCCTGCCAGCGATTCCAGGCCGGCGCCCGTGATCGGGGTGTCGGAAAGAGCCAGCTCGCGCAGATCGGTCAACGTGGAAAGGTGCGTCAGTCCGGCATCGTTAATGCGAGTATTGTACAGCGTCAGCGTTTCCAGCTTGGCCAGGCCGCTCAAGGACTCCAGGCCATCGTTCGTGATATGCGTGCCCGACAAGTCAAGCCAGGTCAGGCTGGAGAGGCCCTTCAGGCGTTCGGCCCCCTCATCGGTGATTTGCGTCCGCCACAGGCTGAGCCAGCGCAATGAGTCGAGCGACTCAAGCAGGGCCAGATCGGCATCGGTGGCCCGAGTGTTGCCGAGATCGATTTTGACGATCGGATGCTCGGGATTCTTGTCGTCGAATTCGACGCCGCCGCCGAGGGCTTGAACCTCAGCCGCAATCTGCTTGGGGGTCAATTTCGGTTTGGCGGCCCGGGCGACGTCTGTTCCCAAAATTAGAATGCTCGCCGACAGCAACGCCCATATATGAAATCTCATGATCCACCTGAAGAAGATTCGCGGAGAAGCCGTTTTTACTGCATGCCACAGCACTTGCGCGGCCCGATCGCGGACTGCAAGTTAAGGTGCGCAGGTAAGATAGCTTGCGCAACTGGGCCGGGCAAGCAGTTTTTACGCTATCAGGGTCCAGCCGAACGTCAGCTTGGGCTGGCCCTCTGGCGGGGGGCGCTGGGTTAGTAAGTCAAGTAAAAAAGCGTTGGGTTTGACTGCCTGCAGTGGTAACATAACCGTCAGCTATGGCTGCTCAGGACTCACACTGCGATGACCAGGACTTCGCCGCGTTGATGGAACGCGTCCGGCAAGGCTCGGACGACGCCATCCGCGAGCTCGTGGAGATCTATGGCCCCCACATCATGCGCGCCGTACGGCGGACTTTGAACAGGCAAATGCGGTCCAAGGTTGATTCCGTCGACTTTACTCAAGCCGTCTGGGCATCGTTCTTTGCCGATCGCACCGCGATTGAAGAGCTCAATCAGCCTGAGGCCTTGATTGGTTTCCTTGTTAAAGTCGCCCGGAACAAGGTCGTCGATGAGTTCCGGCGCCTGTTTAACACAAAGAAGCATAACCTGAACCGCGAGCGCTCGCTGAACGGTTCGGCGGCCCTGGAAGCCGGCTATATGGCGGCTCGAATGCCTACGCCGAGCCAGATTGCCGTTGGGCATGAGTTGGAGGAGCGGTTGTTGGCCGGCCAGCCGCGCCACTACCAGCAGATCCTGATGTTCCGGCAGCAAGGCATGACCCAGGAAGAAATTGCCGAGCGCATGCAATTGAGCGTCAGGACGGTGCAGCGCGTGCTGCAGCGTCTTTCTTCGGGAGAATTCTCGTGATCGGCGAGAAGCGTACACAGCGGCAGGGTGAACAAGGCCCGCACGGACTGCAGCAGGAGTATGCTGACTCGGCGTTGTCCTCAACGCAAAAAAACGGCGGGGCGCCGCACGGTTCCGCTTCCGAATTCTTCATTCGGCGCATCAAGAGCGGCCGCCAGAAGAGCGTCGTCCTGGGACTGGCTTGCGAGGAGTACTTCCGCCGCATCGAGTCAGGCGAGCCGGTCGATCGCGCCGAATTCTTTCGCGAGTTTCCTGATTATCAACAGTCGGTAGCCCGGCTCTTGGCAGTTCACGACTATTTGAATCAACACGGCCTGTTGCCGGACCGCGCCGCAGAGATCGAATGCTGGCCCGAGCCGGGCGAGACCGTAGCGGGTTACCAGTTGCTGGAAGGGTTGGGGCTGGGCGCCTTCTCGCGAGTTTTTCTGGCGTCCGAACCGGCGGCGGCGGATCGTCGCATCGCGGTCAAGGTCTCGAAGGAAGGCGCCGCAGAAGCCAAGATCCTCGGCAAGCTCTCGCACCCCAACATCGTTCCGGTGTACACGGTGCGCCAGGATGAACAGCGCGGCTGGACGCTGATCTGCATGCCCTACAAGGGGCAAGCTGCGCTGGACGACGTGATTGGCCAACTGTTCTGTTCCGACCAGCAACTCCCGCGCAGCTCAAAGGAATTGCTGGATGCGATCGAAACGGTCAATCGCTTTGGCGAACCGGTCGAGTCTATGCCGCCGGATCCGCTGCTGCAGAAATTCTCCTACGTCGAAGCGTCGGTGCATCTGGTAGCGCAATTGGCGGACGCCCTGGCCTATACGCACGCCAAAGGCATCTGCCATCGCGATCTCAAGCCATCCAACGTGTTGATGGCGCCCGATGGCAGGCCCATGCTGCTCGATTTCAACCTGTCGCAGGATCGCAGCGCGGTCGAACGTCGGCTGGGGGGCACGTTGCCGTACATGGCGCCCGAGCAGCTTGAGGCGACGGTGCTGGAGCCGAGCCCCGGGCCTGCGGTCATCGACCCCCGGTCGGATCTCTTCTCGCTGGGCGTGATCGCCTACGAGCTGCTGTGCGGCGAGTGGCCCTACGGTCCGATTCTGTCCGAGCTGGCCCCGGATGAGTTCGCCACCGAACTGCAGGAGCGTCAGCGCCGCGGTCCGCAGCCGCTTTGCGAGCGGAATCCCAACGTTGATCCTCAGCTATCCGACCTCATTCAGCGGTGCCTGGCGTTCGATGAAGACGCCCGTCCTCAAACCGCGCAGGCGTTGGCAACGGAACTGCGCCGCTGCTTATCGCTGCGGCGCCGCCTGGTGCGCCGCGCTCGCGCCCGTCCGATGCTCGTCGGGTTTGCGGCGGGAATGTTGCTGACGATCGGCGCCGGCCTGAGTTATCACGCTGCGACGCGCGAACCGTACGGAGTCCGCGAGTTGCGTGCGGCCCGCAGCGATCTGGCCCAGTCCGACATGACCGCGGCGCGACGGCGACTGGACAATGCCGGCCGGTTTGGCGTGCCGGCCGACGCCCGAGGCGCGCTGGCCGACGCCTACTACCGCACGGGAAAGCTGGCGTACGAGCAGCGCGACATGGAGGCCGCCTATTCCCACCTGACGCACGCCATCGATCTTGGCTTGACGGCGTGGGAAGTCTGGTTCTACCGCGGCGCAACGCTCTATCGAATGAACCGGCTGAGTGCTGCTGCGAGCGACTTTTCCAAGGCGTCGAGCGCAGGCGCCGGACCCGAAGCGGACGCGTGTTTGGGGGATTGCATCAAACGTCTTGGCGACCGAGGGTTTCGGGAAGCCAAGCAGTGTTACCTGCGCGCCGTGGACGGCGGGTTGCAGCATGCTGAGTTGCTGAACAACCTTGGCATGGTCGCCTGCTTCAGCCCCCAACCCGCCGGCCGGCACTTTGATGAAGCGGAAGAGTATTTCGAGGCGGCGATTCGCCTGGACCCGGACCTCATCGCAGCGTATTTCAACCGGGTGGATGTCCGGTCTCAAAGAGAGGTCCACAATAGCAAGCCCAGATCGGACGAGGACACGCTTGCGGCCGCGCGAGAATTGATGAAACGCGCGCCGAAGAATCCTCGCGCGATGATGTGTGGCGCGTTCGTGTTCGCTCGCGGCGCTTCTCCCGGCGATCCTTGCTGGGAAGTCGCGGCCACGGCCTTGTGGCGTGCGTTTGAAGTCGGCCTCGCCTTGCCGGAAGTCGAGCATTTCCCTGAGTTGAAGGCGCTGGCCAAGACCCTCAATACGCGTCCCGGCTTTGAGGACCTGTTGCGAAATCAGCCGAAAACGCCTGAAAAGCTGGTCCGCCAATTCGTCATGCTGGACGAACTGGGCTATTGATCGCATTGCCGCCGCGAACGGCTATTTTCGCGGTCCCGCGGCGCCACGCCCCGCTTTACGTAGTAGACTCTTAATAGCCATTCTTCCCACGTCTCGTTGGCCTTCTCCACTGAATGCGGCGACCCGCCCCTCGATCGTTTTCGATGTCGGGTTTCCGGGGGCATTCTCGATTGTTAATTCGGCGGCATTCCTGACCGGCGCTTGAGGCCGGTTCATGGTCGCCGACTTGCGGCGCGTTCCCTCGTACAAACGAAGAGACCGGCGCCGAACCTCCGCGATTCTTTTCGGGGGCGGCGCGGAGCGCACCTGCTGCGGGGCGAGTCTGTTTTTCGTCTCTCTCGTTTTTCCGGAGATTGAAGATGCTGTTTGCGCTGCTGTTTCGTCGCCGTGCGGTCAAGCCATCACGCCGCAACAGGCCCAGAAAAAAGTTTGAGTCGCTAGAAAAACGTTATGTATTATCATCAGCGCCCATGATCGATTATTTCGAAGCCTCCGTCGGCTCGGGGCAGACCGTCAACGTGTCCGGCCACGTGTCGGACTTCGACCCCAACGCGGGGGCGCTCTCGGTGGCGCTTAGCGGTCCGCTGACGGCGAACGTGTCGGTGGATTCCGGCGGAAACTTCAGCTACAGCGGCAGCGCTTCCAGCCTGAGCACGCTGGAAGCCGTGGCCAGCGACGCCGGAACCGGCCTGTCCTCGGACGCAGCGACGACCACGATCGCCAACGATGCGCCGTCGCTTTGGTTCTCCGTCATGCCTACCGGGGACGGCAAGAACGTGCAGATCTCCGGCATGGTGCAGGACGAATCTCCGGGCGGGTTGTCGGTCAGCTTTTCAGGCGTCGTTTCCGGTTCGGTCACGACGGACTCGTCAGGGAACTTCAGCTTGGAAACGACGGCTTCGGCGTTGGGCAATGTCGCCGCTACAACCAGCGACGCGTGGGGCGTTTCGTCGTCCGAGGCCGATTCAACGCTCAGCAGCGATCCGCCGACGGTCAGCTTCTGGAGCGAACCCACCGGTTCCAATCAGGAAATCACGGTTTACGGCCAGGTCACCGCCGGAGTCCCCAACGGCGCCACGGTGACGATCTCGGGCGTGGCCAGCGGGACGGCTACGGCCGATTCCTACGGCAACTTCAGCCTCACGGCCGATGCCTCCGGAGAAGGCAGTCTTTCGGCTTCGGCCACGGACGTGTGGGGCCAGACGTCCTCCACTTCCACGACGACGGTTTTGGGCAGCGTTCCCAGCATCGGCAGTCTGAACGCTGTTCCAATCTACAATCAATCCAATCAGTTCGTCGCTTGGGAGTTGACAGGGGAGATCTACGACTTCGCGGGTACATTCACGCTGAACATCAGCGGCATCTATAGCGGCGAGTCTTCCGTGACAACGACCGCGCAGGACGACACATTCACGATTTCCATTCCACTTCCGGAGAATGCCAACGGTCAGCTCACGGTTGTTGCGACGAACTCCTGGGGCGAGTCGTCAGGGCCCGCTTATGCCTACGTCTGGTCCATGTAACCGCGTTTAGTTCGTTCCCGTTGCTCCGCTGACGGACAGAGATTTTTGCAACCCGCCGGACGACCGGTTCCGGCGGTCTGCCCTCGCCTGGACTCGACGAGCAACGGAAGCGAAATTCTGCCTTTCGCCCAATCTGCAAGGACGTCCCAAATGGCCGCTGAAGACGATGCATTGCGCGAGCTCTGCCGGAAAGTCGCCGCGGGAGACGCCGACGCCCAGGAAGCGTTCAATCGCGAGGTGGCGCCGCTAGTGGAGCTCATTGTCCGGCATACTCGCTCGCAGCGGAAAAACCGCGCTGCGAGCAAGGGCGAAGCGGAATCCGCCCTGAGCCAGTTTTTTGACCTCGACGAGCCGCCCGGTCACGAATCAGAAAGGGAACTTGCCCGTCGCATCTGTCGCTCGCTGATAGAAAAAGTGCGCCGCGGTCAAGGCGCCGCCAACGCCGAGACGTTCGCTGGCAAGAGGCCCTGGCCGACGCAGCAGGGTCCAGAGCTTTCCTGATCGCAGCGGCGGCGAACGTTGCGGCGCCAAGCCGCGTTGGCACGTCCCAGCCAGAGCGTCGCCGCGGCAACGCTCCCTCGGTTGGGGCCTTTCGGGCGGTTGTCGAGCGAAGGGCCGGCGCCTACACTCTGGATAGAGTCATTTGTGGCGCCGAGCCGCCCCCCGCCACCGGGAGCGCTTGGCGCCGAGCCGCCGCTCCGCTCCGCGTTGCGGCCCACCCAGGAATCAATCCTTCCCGGTTTCCCATGCCCGCGGACGAAGACGAACTGTACCAGGAACGCATCCTGGAACATTACGAAGAACCTTATCATCGCGGCCGGGTCGAGCACGCGACGCATGCGCACGAGGACGACAATCCTCTGTGCGGCGACTTCGTCCACATCGACCTGGCCATCGACGAAGCCGGCCACATCAAGGAGGCGTACTTCGACGGCGACGGCTGCTGCATCAGCCAGGCCTCGGCCTCGATGCTGCTCGAGGAGCTCGACGGCAAAACGGTGGAAGACGTCAAGAATTTCACCGCCGACGACATGCTCAAGCTGTTCGGGGCCAAACTGACGCCGAATCGCCAGAAGTGTTGCCTACTGTCCTGGCGGGTTTTGCAATCCGCCATCTATTCTCCCAAAAACGGGCCGGCTGATGAAAAACCCGGCAATGGCCGCGCTTGCCACTAATCGCGGTTCCACCATCTGTTTTCCTTCTGCGCCGAGCGTGGCGCCAGAACCACCGTGTCCGCAGGACGGCAGACGGAACAGTTGACCTCTCAATTATCATTCAACGGCGGCCATAGCAAGGCTTGTGGCGCTCGCCGGCCATGCCGCAGGAGCTATTGATGAGTGCTTTGCAGACCGCGCTTCCGCTCGATCCCGAAGTGGTGCGCGCCGATTTCCCGATCCTCTCCACCATTTTGCACGGCGACAAGCCGCTCGCGTATCTGGACAACGCCGCGACGACGCAGCGGCCGCGGCAGGTCATCCAGGCGCTGGTCGACGTCTACGAAAAGCAATACGCCAACGTCCATCGCGGGATTCACTGGCTCAGCGATCAAAGCACCGA
The DNA here is from genome assembly GCA_035547635.1 of Pirellulales bacterium. Taxonomy (GTDB): domain Bacteria; phylum Planctomycetota; class Planctomycetia; order Pirellulales; family JAICIG01; genus JAICIG01. The sequence continues at coordinate 30,092 of DASZUP010000583.1, read as the reverse complement.
TCTCTACGAAGAGGCCCGCGAAAAGGCCCGGGCGTTCATCAACGCGTCGCAGCGAGAAGAGGTGCTGTTCACCTACGGAACCACGGAAGGCATTAACCTGGTGGCCCGCAGTTGGGGCGACGCCAACGTACGCGCCGGCGACGAGATTCTGCTGAGCGTCATGGAGCACCACTCGAACCTGGTGCCCTGGCAGCAGTTGGCCGCGCGGACCGGCGCCGTGCTGCGACACATCCCGATCACGGACGACGGCCTGTTGGAACTCGACAAACTTCCCGAGTTGCTCGGCCCGAAAACGAAGCTGGTCGCCATCGCCTCGGTTTCAAACGTGCTGGGGACGATCAATCCGGTCAAAGAGATCGTTCGCCAGGCCCACGCGGCTGGGGCGGTCGTGCTGGTCGACGCCGCCCAGAGTGCTCCGCACCAGGTTACCGACGTGCAAGATTTGGACGCCGACTTCCTGGCCTTCAGCGGCCATAAGCTGATGGGTCCTTCCGGCGTGGGCATCCTGTACGGCAAACGCGAGCTGCTGGAAGCCATGCCGCCGTTTTTGGGCGGCGGCAGCATGATTCGCCGCGTCAGGCTCGACGGCTTCGAGCCGGCCGATCTGCCCGCCAAGTTCGAGGCCGGCACGCCGCCGATCGTGCCTGCGATTGGACTGGGCGCGGCACTCGATTACATCAGTCGCATTGGCCTGGACGCCATTCACGAGCACGAACGTCTATTAACCGTCCGCGCTCACGAAGTCCTCGAATCCCTCGGCGGCATCCGCTTCCTCGGCCCCGCCCCGGAGAAAAAGGCGGGCATCGTGAGCTTTACGCTCGAAGGCATTCACGCGCACGACATCGCCCAACTGCTCGATCGCCAGGGCATTGCCGTCCGTGCCGGGCACCATTGCACGATGCCGTTGCACAAGCGGCTGGGCGTGAACGCCAGCGCCCGCGCCAGCTTCTACTGCTACAACACGCTGGCCGAAGTGGATCGGCTGGGCGAAGCGCTGCACGAGGCGAAACGAATTTTTCGCCGCAAGTAGCTTCGAGACTACCAGGCGTCAGCCGCTGCGACGCCTTGGGCGGCGGCAAGTTCGGTCGTCTTGGGGCGGCATTCCAAGCCGACAAAGTCTCGATAGCCGAGTTCATACGCCTGCCGCAGCACGCGGTTGTAGTGGATCTCGCCCGTGCCGGGTTCGTTGCGGCCCGGATGATCGGCCAGTTGCAGGTAGCCGACCTGGTCGAAACCGTCTTTCAAATGGCCGCACAGATCGCCTTCGCTGATCTGCATGTGGTACAGGTCCCAGTTGATTTTGACGTGCGTGGAGCCGACCTCGCGGCAGATGTGCACGGCGGCCGGGCTGCCGTACAGGCAATGCCCCTTGTGGTCGACGCGAATGTTCATCGGCTCGAGGATCAACATCACGTCGTACTTTTCCGCGATCGGCGCGACGCGTTTCAGCGCCTTGATGATGTTCTCGTGCATTTGCTCTTGAGTCATGCCCGGCTGATCGTTGCCGCCGACTACGCACATTTTCTTGCAGTTGAGCTTGTTGGCCGTCTGGCAACTGGCCTCGATCTCTTTGACGACAGCATCGTGGTTCTTGGGATCGTTCATGCCCGGCTCGAAGCCCCAGGCGGTGAATTGTGCAACTTCAATCCCCAATTCGCGCGACAAGTTGGCGATGGCGTCGATATCTCGCTTGCGCCAGGGCCAGAATTCGAAGGCCGGATAACCGAACGAGGCCGCCGCCCGGATGCGATCCAGGAAATCGAGCTTGTTCCACCACATCTCGATGTTGACCGCGAACTTCGTGTGCGGCGTTTTGCCGAAGAGAGTTGCAGATTCCGCCTGTTCGGCCGCCGCCGTCAAGGCGGGCAGCGAAGCTAACGCGGCAGTGGAACCGAGAAACGTGCGACGATTGAACGCGGGCATTGAGATGAACTCCGGAACTGAGCGACGGACGAGACGGAAGCATGAGGAAACGACAAGAACCTGGGGACGGACGCCTGCAATCACTTTTTGCCAAGCGCACGCTTTTGCTGAAAGAAACGCGAGAGGATCTCGCCGCACGGTTCGGCCAGCACTCCGCTGATCGTCTGACAACGATGGTTCAGCCGCGGGTCGGCCAGCAACTGGTACAACGTGTGTACGGCGCCCGCCTTGGGATCGAGAGCCCCGTAAACGACCCAGGGAATTCGAGCTTGCAGGATCGCCCCGGCGCACATCGGACACGGCTCGAGCGTGACGTACAGGATGCACTCGTCCAGCCGCCAGCTACCCAGCGCTTCGGCCGCCTGGGTGATAGCGATCATTTCCGCGTGCGCCGTCGGATCGCGCAGGCACTCGCGCTGGTTGTGGGCCGAGGCAATTACCCGTTCGCCGTGGATAATCACCGCGCCGACCGGCACTTCGTCTTCTTCGAGGGCCTGCTGGGCTTCTTGGTACGCCAGCCGCATAAACGCTTCGTGCACGCCTTGTTCCTGTTGAAACTCTGCTTGGGGAAACCGTTTCTTCAGTATAACTGCAGGGCCGTTCAGATGTTATGCTAGGGGCCGCGGGGCTTAAAAAGCCGCGGCGCCAGAAGCGGCCTCGCTTGTGCCGCCGGCAAGAACCTTCCACCACAAACGGGACTCACTTGCATGCGAATTGCCGTCGGGGGCGTACTGCACGAAACGAGCACCTTCATCAGCACGCCGACCACCCTGCAAGACTTCGAAAATGGCTTTGGCATCTATCGCGGACCGGAGATTTTCCAGCGCTTCCGCGGGGCCAACATGTGCATCGGCGGCTTTCTTGACGGCGCTGAAAAGCACGGCTTCGAGGCCGTGCCCCTGTTGTGGGGTTTCGCGTATCCCAGCGGACTGATCGAACGAGCGGCCTATGACTCGCTCAAGCAAGAATTTCTGGAACGCTTGCAACGGGCCGGCGCTGTCGACGGCGTGTTGCTGGACCTGCACGGGGCGATGGTCGTTGAAGGCATTGAAGACGGCGACGGCGATTTCATCGCCTCCGTGCGGCGCGAAGTCGGCGACAAGCCGATCGTGGTCGCCCAGGATTTGCACGGCAATCATACGCCGTTGCGCGTGGCCGCCGCCGATGCGATTGTCGGCTACGACACCTATCCGCACGTCGACATGGGGGAACGGGGGCGAGAGGCGGCCGACATCATCGTCGGGGCTTTGCGCGGCGAACTCCGTCCCAAGATGGCCCTGCGACAACTGCCGATGTTCTGGGGCACGCGCTGCCAGGTGACGGCCCATCCGCCGATGGACGAGGTGCTGCGCCGCGTTCACGAGCTCGAGCAGCGTCCTGGCATGATCTCCGTCACCATCGCCACCGGCTTTCCCTGGGCCGACGTTCCGGATGTAGGCGTGTCGGTTATCGCGGTGGCCGACGGCGATGAGACGCTGGCTCGCGCGGCGGCCGATGAACTGGGCGATTGGGTCTGGGAGCATCGCGAGCGTTGGCACACGCCGCCCATGAGCGTGCGCGAAGCCTTGGCGGCCGGCGAACAGGCCGGGCGCTACCCCATCCTGCTGGCCGATCAAACCGACAATACGGGCGGCGGCGCCCCGGGCGATTCCACCGAAGTGCTGCGCACGTTTCTGGAAATGGGACTCCGTGACGCCCTGATTCTCTACATGGTCGACCTGGAGTCGATCGCCTTGGCGCAGGCAGCCGGAGTTGGCGCTAAAATCTCCTTGCGCTTGGGCGGAAAGTCCGACCCGCGGCAAGGGCCGCCGGTTGAATGCGAAGCCGAAGTCATTGCGCTTACGGACGGCAAATTCGCCTACGACGGACCGATGTATGCCGGGCTGACGGGCAACATGGGACCGAGCGCATTGTTGCAGGTCGATGGCGTGTTGGTCGTCGCCGTCACCAAGCGCGAGCAGCCGCTCGATCCGGCCTTTGCCCGCACGCTGGGCGTAGATTGCGCCAAACTGCGGTATATTGGACTGAAGTCGTCGGCCCATTTCCGCTCGGGCTTCGAGAAGCTGGCCGGTTCGATCTACAACGTCGACGCCGCCGGAATTCTGGTCCACGACTTTTCGCAGTTGCCTTACCGTCGCCGCCGTCGTCCGCTGTTTCCGCTGGAACGATGACCGAACTCTCCGCTGATCTGCTCGACCGCTTCACTCGTCGCGATCGTCGCGCGCTGGCCGAGATCATCTCGCAAGTCGAAACGCGCCCTGACGAGTCACTGTTGCCGGCGCCTGAGCTGCGGCCGTCCGTTTCCGCTCCTTTCGTCGTCGGCTTTACCGGCAGTGGGGGAGCGGGCAAGAGCACGCTGGTCGGGGCATCGATTGCCCATCTCCGTTCGCAAGGACGGACGGTCGCCGTACTGGCCTGCGATCCGCAGAGCCCACTGACCGGCGGCGCCTTGTTGGGCGATCGCGTGCGCGTGCGCTTCGACCCCGACGACGAGGGCGTTTACTTCCGCAGCCTCTCGACTCGCGGAGCGCAGGGGGGCGTTTCCACCGCGGTCGGACCGGCGATTGAGTGGCTCAAGGCGTTCGGCTTCGATGTAATCATCGTTGAGACCGTCGGCGTCGGCCAGGACCAGATTGGCGTGCGGCCGTTCGTCGACGTGCTGGCGCTGCTCGTCACGCCGAACAGCGGCGACGAAGTGCAGTGGGAAAAGGCCGGACTGATCGAAATCGCCGACCTGATCGTCGTCAACAAAGCCGACCTGCCCGGCGCCGACCGCCTGCGGCAACAACTGTTGTCGGCATTGTCGCTCGGAGGCAAGCCGCCGGCGCCGATCTTCGCCGTCGTCGCTTCCAGCGGTCAGGGCGTGGCCGAACTGTGGCAAGCCATCGATCAGCGCGCTCCGCAGGCGGCAGGCCGAAAGGAAACCGAGAAATCATGACTGTCGCGAACACTGAAACCATGCTCAGGCCCGGCGCCTTTGCCGGCAAGACGATCGTCATCACCGGCGGCGGCACTGGGCTCGGACGCTCGATGGGCCGCTGCTTGTTGTCCTTGGGCGCCCGACTGGTGATCTGCGGCCGGCGAGCGGAAGTGCTCCAGCAGACGGCTCGAGAGTTGGAGCAAGAAACCGGCGGCGAAGTGCTGCCGCAACCCTGCGACGTGCGCAACACCGACCAGGTCAATGCACTCGTGGCGGCGGCGAAGGGGCGCTTTGGCGTGGTCCACGGGCTGATCAACAACGCGGCCGGCAATTTCATCTGCCCGACCGAACGACTCAGCTACAACGCTTTTCAGACCGTCGTCGACATCGTATTGGGCGGCACGACGCACTGCACGCTGGCCTTCGGCAAGCAGTGGATTGCCGAAGGGACGCCGGGCGTGATCTTGAACATTGTCGCCACCTATGCGTCGACCGGCTCGGGCTTTGTCGTGCCATCGGCCGTGGCCAAGGCGGGCGTGTTGGCGCTGACTCGTTCGCTCGCTTCGGAGTGGGGCAAGTACGGCATTCGTTCCAACGCCATTGCCCCCGGGCCGTTTCCGACCGAAGGCGCCTGGTCGCGTCTGATGCCCGAGCCGCTGCAGGGGCTCTTCAATCCTGCGGAACGCATTCCGCTCGGCCGAGTCGGCGAGCACCAAGAACTGGCGAACCTGGCCGCTTATCTGCTCTCTGACTATAGCGCCTATATGACCGGTTCCTGCATCACCCTGGACGGCGGCGAGTTGGTCCGGGGCGCGGGCGAGTTCAACTATCTTGAAGCCGTGACCAACCAGCAGTGGGACGAACTGCAAGCCATAATGAAGCCGAAGAAGAAGTAAGCGACTCGGACGAAGGCGATCGCCTTACCCGCGTTTCCATCACGCTCCTCCCGCTTCAAATCACGCCTTCTTCGCGGAGCTGGAAGAAAGCCTTCACTCCTCGCACGATCCAGGCGCCGAAAACAAACAACAGACAGCTCAATCCAACCAGGACCGGCAAGCGGCAATACCAGAGATCGTGCGCGAGCGGCGTGTAAAACAGCATCGACGTGCCGGGAATTACCACCGGATCAGCCAGCCAGCGATCGACCAACAACGCAACGGCAAAAGCCGCCAGCCCGGCGGCCGCATTCAGGGCGGCCTCCCGGCCCGCGCGTGCTGCTTCAACCGCCGTTAGAAGCCGATCGAGCACGTAACGCACGGCGGCCAGGATTGCCAGCAAGGATGCAAGATTCGTCGCCAGGGCGGCGAAGTAAATGGCATGCTCGGAATCCCGATGCAAGTTGAAAGTCTCCATCAAGGAGAATTGATGCCCCAGCGGCCAGCCGTGTCCGAGGTACGACCAGCTTCCGCCGTGTGAATCGGTGAACGCGTAGAACCCGCCGAATTGCAAGGAAATCAGGGCCGCGGCGATGGGCAACAGCACGGTCCATCCGAGCAGACGGCGCCCGTTGAACTTCCCAGATTGCCGGGCGGGCGGGGCATAAAACGCCCTGGCAATCGCCGTGGCGATTCGGATGGCCGCCGCGGCGAAGAAAATGAGCACGCTGGTCCGGATGAGTTGGAGAACCATCCACATGCGATGTCACTCCCCCGGCGGCAGGCGATCCACACGAAGACGTCGAAGACCAGACGCGCGGCTCGTAGCGAACGTCAAACAGCCCGTGCAACGCGACCACTGGCAGTTGAAACAAAAACGCCAAGGCCAAGAAGTCGACCATCGTGAATTGCGTCGGCCGCCTGGTCGAGCGGCCCCGGAATAGAGCGGCCGATGCAAATCAATCCGGCCGCGGTCCCGGCCCAGCAAGAACATCAGCGCCGGTTCTTCGACGGCTACGGCCAGCGCCGCTGACAAAACGGCCGAGACTGCCAGCAGCAGGAACAGGAACCGCAAACCGAACTGCAACGGCGATCGACGAGCTGCGACCATGCCCGCATCATACCATGCTTCCCGTGCAGGAGCATTTCATGAGCAGGGCGGAAAACCTCTCGCCCGCTACGTTGGCGTTCGATTACTCGTTCGTGGCAGCCATCGCCATGCTATTCAGCGAACGGATCCTTTTCGGCATCGTCGGAGGCATCGCTCTTTTCGTCGGCCGAATCTTCCTTTTCAGCGAACGGATCTTTTTCGGCATCGGCGGGCTTCTCTTTTTTGTCCGACGCCTTGTCGTCCGACGACTTGTCGCTCTCGCCGAACGGATCTTTGTCTGAGTCGGCGGGGTCTGAGTCGGCGGGCTTCGCCTTTTCCGCCGGCATGTCTTCGTCAGGCGTCGGGGGCGCGTCGGAGGCGGCTTCCTCTTCGGCCATTTCTTTGGGAGCCGGCTGCTCGGCAGCCTCGCCCGGTTTGGGTTGCAGCAGCACGTTGGGTTCGTTGCGGCGGATGCGCTCGTAGCGCTCGTAGCGGGCTCGCTCGCGGTCGTGGTAAGCCGCCAGGCGGGCGGCGGAGCGATGTCGTTCAATTTGCAGCCGGGCGCGGCCTTGGATGCGTTCCAACGCCTTGCTGACGTTGTAGAACCGGTCAATATCCGACATTTCCAATTCGGCGGCCGAAGCGAAATCGGCGTCGGCTTCTTGCGGACGTCCCAGTCTCAGGTAGCTCAAACCGCGATAGTAAAAGACGCGCGGATCCTCGCTGTGATTCTGAACGGCGGCCGTCAATTGGTTGTAGGCTTCGAGGTAGTTGCCGCCGTTATAGGCGTGTACTCCATTGCCGTACAATTCATTCAGCGCGTCGCCTTGGGCGAAAGCGGGCAAGCACAGCGCGAAGACGAATCCCCACGTCATGAGGGGCATACTACGAAGCATGGATTTAGGCTCCCGAGAGTTTTTCAGAGTCGGGCGGTCGAGTTTCGAGACAAGGCCCCAGAAGCTAAAATCGTAATCCGTGAAAACGCCGGTTTCAAGCAAACCTTTGCTCCGCGGCCGAATTTGGGCCGGCCCTAGGGGAGCGGCTTGACCATGATGTTCTTGTAACGCACTTTGCTGCCCGGGTCGTGCTGCTGCAAGGCGAATTTGCCTTGGGAGAGCTTGTGCGGCCCCGCCACGCCCTCGGGCTCGTCATATTCGAACAAGACCTTGTCATTGACCTTCACGGTGATGCGCTTGTCCTGCACGATAATGTGTTGCGTCCACCACGCATCGTCCTGGGCGGGCGATTCAAACAATTTGACGGTGTAGTAGATGCTGCCGGTCTTCACCGGGTCCTTGTGCGTGTTGTTGACCTGGGCTTCATAGCCTTTCGTCGGCCAGCCCTCTTCGGGCTGGCTATGGAAGAAAATGCCCGAATTGCCCCCCTTGTTGATCATCACGTCGGCCTTGAATTCGAAATTTTTGAATTCTCGGTTCGTATAGAACAGATGGCTCCGCTCGCCGTGGCCGCAGATGGCGCCATCTTCAACCGTCCAGTTCTCCGGACGTTCGCTTGCCTCCCAGCCCTTGAGCGTCTTGCCGTCAAACAGCGAAATCCAACCGTTCTCGCCCGCTCGCGCCGAGCCCGCGGTCAGCAGCATGCAACAGACCGCCAGCAGGGCACGCGCCGCCATCCGCCTACGCGCTTCTCTCATCGTTCCCAAGCTCCTGACGCCAAGCCGTCGTTTTTCGAAAGGCAAACGCCGCCGATCCGCCCCAAGCGGACAGGGCAGCGTTCGATCGTCCGGCCGGCGGGCTAACGGCGGCCGAATGAGCGAACGCTCGAAGTCCGATCCGCCTTGGAATGCCCAAATTGCCGCCGGACGGCAGTACGTTCCTAGTCTGATGCGAAGCGGCCGATAAGTAAACGAAAATTCCAGCCTGTCAGGCAAGTTTTCCGGACAGTGGAGTAAACCCAAATGTAGGGGTTTTGTCGGCCCCGAACGGTCGAACGGGCATTCCTGGAACTGCCGCTTCGGCCTGGGCGTCGAATGATGGGCATGGCGCTGAGTATGCCGCCCAGCCAGTCTGCAAATGCGGAACAACCTCGAGCCGCCCGAGGGCTACTCCACCTGCGGGACGTGATGGCAAACGGTGCAGGCGCTGACCACCGAAGCCGTCGCTGCATGTCCTGGCGTGTTCGCCGCCTGGACGACCTTATGGCAGGCCGTACAACAGGCCAGCCGGAAGGGCGCCTCGTCTCCGTGACTCATTCCCGCCATGGTTTCCAGCATGGCGCCCTCGACCTCCGCCTTGCACGCCGCACCCAGCTTCGTTTTCAGGAGCCAGTGCCGCGGATCCTCCGCCGCTTGCCAGCGAGCGCGCCCCATCGCCGCAACAGCCGGTCGTGCCGCGGAATCGATTTCATCGGAGCCCAGCCGACGCAGCAGACCCGCTAAGGCCATCCCCAACACGACTGCGGCGGCCACCCGAGCCGAGGGGGGCAGCGACCAGCGAGGCAGCGTCAAGGGAGATCGGATGCGGCGTCTCAATGTGGGCGCGCGTTGAGCGACGCGTCCGCCCCCGCCGCTGCTTTTCCCGCTCAACCAAGGCGCCAGGTTTGAACCGGTCTCTCCCCAATAGCTTGGCAGCGTGCGGCTCTCTTCGGGCGTTACCGCCTCCTGAAACAATTCAAGGGCCGGTCGCAGCGCCTCGGCCAATTGCCGGCAGCTCTCGCACTGAGCGAGGTGCAATTCGACAATTCCGTCGGATGGCGCTCCGGTAGGAAACGGCCCGCGGGTGAGGATGTCAAAGACTTCGTCGCATTGAATCATAAGGGCGCCTGGCCTCGGTCTGACCGGTGCGGAGTTGGAGAAAGGGAAGAGACGGAAGCGAGTGAAGCGGCATTGCCGTCTGGTTTGCTCGCCTGGCGAAGGGGCTCGTGCCGCGCCGGAGAAGACGCGTCTTCCTGCCGCAGAGCATGGACTGAGTCGGCCAGGCGCAGCAAGCCCCAACGGACGCGATTCTTGGCCGTCCCCAGGCTGCACTGCATCGTTTCGGCGATTTCTTCAAACTTCAAGCCGCCAAAGAACCGCAGCCGCAGAGCGTCCGCTTGCGCGGTCGGCAGCGAGGCCAACGAAGCTTCGAGCAAATCGACCCGCTCGCGAGCCAATACGCGTTCCAGCGGCTGCTCGGCCTGGTTGGCCGGGCGGGCCTCGTCGAGGGGCGGTCGGTCGCCGCCGGCGGCTTCGTCCGTCCAGCAGATCACGTGAGGCTGACGACTTTGGCCGCTCCATGAGCGGCGGCACTTGTTCAAAAGAATCGTCCACAGCCAGGTGCGAAAGCTATAGGGCTCGCGATACGTGTCGCGGCCCTTGAATGCGGCCAGGAACGTCTCCTGAACGACATCTTCTGCCCAGTCGTCGCGCCCCAGTCGGCTGCGCGCCACCCGCAGCAGAGCCGGCTGGTAGCGGCGAACCAACTCGGCAAACATCGCCGTTTGGCCCGCTTGGACGCGGCGCATCAATGCTTGATCGGGTAACGTCGAATCTGACTCTGGCATCGACAACTTCCCGCGAGCGTGGCGACAAATGGGCCCGGCGACATCTTCTATTTTGTGCTGCCGGCGCTGCTTTCGGCAATAAGGGGGCTCAGAAATCTGTCGGGGAAGAATATCGTTCCGAGCGACGGTTTTCGGCGGACCCTGGATGATAGCCAAGATCCTTCAGGCCCCGGTTCGCGACTCAGCGGCTTTCCCAATCTCGGCCGTGAAACTAGATTCAGTTCAGATGCCCCGTGAAAAAAGGAGAATGCCGTTGCCCCCCTCTGCCGGTCGTTGGGAACGAGTGGAGCTCGCCGGCCACCCGTGCGATGTTTACGAGCCGCCCGAACGCAATCCACACGGATATGCCGTGATCTACCTGCACGGCGTTCGCCTGGCGCTGCTGTCAGAGAACGAGACCTTTACCCGCGAGTTCGCCGAGCACGGGCTGCCGGTCTTGGCGCCGATCACGCAACGGAGCTGGTGGTCGGACAAGATCTGTCCCGAGTTTGACCCTCAGCTCACGGCCGAACGGCACGTGCTGGACGACGTCTTGCCGTACGCAACGCAGCGTTGGGGCTCGACGCCGCCGCAGGTCGCCTTACTCGGCACGAGCATGGGCGGACAAGGCGCGCTGCGGTTCGCCTTCAAGCACCCCAACCGTTTTCCGATCTGCGCGGCAATCGCTCCGGCGATCGACTATCAACTGCGATTCTACGAGGACCAGGAAGAGACGCTGCCGCAGATGTATCCCGACGCGGAAGCGGTCCGGCAAGATACGGCAACGCTGCACGTACATCCGCTGAACTGGCCGCGGAACATCTTCTTTGCTTCCGACCCGGCGGATATCCGCTGGCACGACAGCGCGCAAAAGCTGCGGATGAAGCTCGCAGCGTTGGGCATTCCGCACGAATATGACCTGGAAACCTCGGGCGGCGGCCATAGCTGGGAGTATTACAACCTGCTGGCTCCGCGCGCCATCCACTTTCTCAGCGAGCGGTTGGAGCACGAGCGGCGGCGCGTGCTCTGAAGGCGGGGCCCGCTCAAAGCTCGCCGGGCTCGCCGATGGAACGCATGTACTCGGCCAGCAGGCCTTGCAAGTCGAGCAGGCTTTGCCACCGTCTGGCGTCCAGGCTGACTCGCTTGTCCGCGTCATCGCACTCGACCGAGGCCAGCAGGTCGCGGATACGAATGTGCAGGTATTCCAGCAGTTCGGAAAGTTGCGCGGCCTGCCCTGGACTTAACCGTTCGGGCAGCTCGGGCGGCGCCAGCGAGTTGAAAGTCGCCTGTAAGTTGGGATTGTCGCTCCAATTGAGCTCGTATTCCAGGCTGGCCGCTCGCTGCGAGGCGGCGGCGCTTTCCGGGCTGATGGTGCCCGTGCCTTTCATGTCGCCGTTTCGCAGGCTGGCCAGGCGCTCGGCAATTTCCTCTCGCGAGCCGAACAGCAGCACGGAGCGGCCGACGGAGACCATATCGCCGACGCGCAAGATGCGGAGTTGAATGTCCTCGCCGTTGACTTTCGTTCCATTGGTGCTTTCCAGGTCAGTCAGCACCAGTTTGTCCTGGTCTTCCTGGATCTTCAGATGGAACCGGCTGACGCGCTCGTCATTGAGCTGAACGGAGTTGCCTTCTTCGCGACCGATGGTCACGGGCGTGGGCAAGCCTTCGAAGACGCGGCCCCGGTCAGCGCCGTCCAGAACCCGCAGTGTTATCAAGGCCATTGGGAGATTGATCAGCCGACAAGATCGGTTCCGAGAGAGTTGCGCCAACTTAGCGCTTATATCATGCCCACGCGCTGGGGGTCAACCCAACCGCCGCGAATGTCCAACCTTTGCCCGGCTTGAACAACCGCCGCCGAAACCGTATCCTACACGCGCCACTCGCGCCCGTGGCGCAATTGGATAGCGCATCGGTCTTCGGAACCGAGGGTTGCAGGTTCGAATCCTGCCGGGCGTACTTTCCTCTGCTTTTTCCGCCTTTCATTGGCATTTCCAATTATAACCGTCTTGGGGCGACGGTGTCATGCTTTTGGCGGACTTCTTCTCAGGGAAACTCTAACTCGTTTGACGGCGGGAAGCTAGCAAACTCCGAAAGACCTGTCTTTGCCGCCCAAACGCTCGCCGTCTGCTCTCCGTCTTTTTTTTTGAGCCGGCTGCCCCGCCAGTTCTCCGGAGCTTGCCAATGAGCGGCAGCCCTGAGGCCGCACTCGGCCACGCGGACCGCTTAAAAAGAATTTGCTTGAATACCGCGGCGGCCGTGGCACAATCGCGGTATGTTGATGCCGCAGTTTTCTCTGCGCTGGGTTCTTGCCGTCACCGCGGTCTGCGCCGTGTTGTCGCTCGTCGCTGCATTCGCCCTTCGAGGAACGGCGTGGGCGATGGCGTTGACGCTCGGCTTTGCCTCATTGGCGCTGATGCTGGCGGTGCACGGCGCCATGTTTTTCGCCGTGTGGGTTTTTTCGCTCGTCTTGCCGCGTCGAACTCAGCCGTCAGGCGCCGTCGGCCAATCGCCGTTCGACGCTCGGGGCTGATCGGCGGAGAACAGATTCAAAGAGCGCATTCGGAGTCCGGGCGCCATGCAGGGGTCGAGGAGTGGACGCGATTGGGGTGCGAAGCTCGTCCTGGCGGCGGCTTTCGTGCTTGTTGCGGGCCCGCTCCACGCCGCCACCGGCCGTCTGAACGTCTCTAAATGGAAAGGCTTGAGCCTTGCCGTCGACGCCCAGTGGCTTGATAGCGGCGGCTATCGCCCGGTCAAAGTTCGCGTCATCACGGCAGCCCCATCGCAGGCCGACCGGAGTTTCCACGTCGAATTCGAGGCGGGAACGCCCTACAACCCCCGAACCGTGATTGTCAGCCAAGAGCTGGAACTGCCGGCGGGCAAACTCGAGTCCGAAGCAACCCTGCGCGTGCCGCAGTACTTCTCCTGGCAGTACTACAACCTCGATATTTGGGAGGACGGCCGCTACCTGGAGGATCTTTCGCAGCAGCGCATCAACGTCTCCACCGGGCAGGACTGGGCCGAGGGAGCGCCAAACGTGCTGATTGTGGCCGACAAACCGGCCGTGTCGCCGGCACTGCCGGCCGTGCCGGCGGGAATTCCGGTGTTGGGCCTGGCGACGACGACTCCAGACGCCCGCACGGCAACGCTTGCTTCGCTACTGGCGCCCTCTGATCCACAAGTTGCCGTTGGCATGGGCGGCGCCACGCCGCTAACCGCCGTGACGCATCTTGCCACCTCCCTGACGCTGCCGCTTGACCAACTGCCGCAAGCCTGGATTGACTACTCGGGGTTAGATATCGTCTGCCTCACGTTGGCCCAGGCAAAACAGATGGCCGCCGAGGAGCCTGGCCGTTGGAACGCACTACGCGCCTGGACGGCCGCCGGCGGCAACCTGCTGGTTTCCGGCGTCGTCAGCGATGCTCCCGAACTGGCCGAACTGGAACGGTTGTTGGGCGAGCCGCGTGATGCCGCGGCGAACGCCGACCCTGTGGCCCGCGGCTGGGTTGCGCCGGCGCCGGAAAGCTTCAAAAGAAGTATTCCCGCGCCGTTTGGCGCCAGTAACCTCAACGCGGCGGCAGCAACCGTCGGTTTGCCTGCCGGCGGAGCGCCCGCCGGGGCCATGCCGGGAATGGCGCCCGGCGGGCAAGCGGCCGCGGCGACGCAGCCGCCGCCCAAGCCGCAACCGCCGGTGCACGATCCGCCGTTCGTCATGCGCCGACACGCCTTGGGCCTGGTCGTGGCCGTCGCCGCAGACGACCTGTTTGCGCAAGCGAGCGACCAGTGGCAAGGCCTGCTGAATTCCATCGGGCACGAACGCTGGGTCTGGTATCTGCGTCACGGCCTCTCCCCGCAACGCGAAAACCATGATTTTTGGGACTGGCCTATTCCGGGCGTAGGGTTGGCGCCCGTGACGGCGTTTCAGGTGCTGATCACCGCCTTTGTGATCGGCATTGGGCCGCTGAACTATTGGTGGCTGCGCCGCCGGGGAAGATTGCACCTGCTGGTCCTGGCTGTGCCGCTGTCGGCGGCGCTGGTGACCATGGCCTTGTTCGCGTATGCCGTGGCGGTCGATGGGTTCGGCATCCGAGTTCGCGCCCGTTCGTTCACGCTGCTTGATCAGCGCACGGGCGAGGCCGCAAGTTGGGCGCGGATCTCGTATTATGCGGGGCTGGCGCCGAGCGGCGGCTTGGCGTTTTCGGACGACGTGGCGGTGCTGCCCCTGCTGCCGCAGGATCCCAACCAGCGGAACGGCGAAATGCGGCGCCGCGCCTTGACCTGGTCTGCTGGCAAACAAACGCTGGTCAGCGGCTGGATTGCGTCGCGGACCCCCACGCAATTTCTTACGGTTCGCTCGCGCGCGACTGAGGCCCGGCTGAAAGTCAAGCAGACTTCTCTGGGGGCTCCGCCCAACGTGGAGAACCAACTGGGCGTGCGCATCGAACGGCTGCTCATCGCCGATGCGGAAGGCAATCAATTCCGCGCGGAATCGCTTCCGACGGGCGGCGCCCAGACTCTGGAGACCGCCTCGCTATCTGACGAGGGGACGTGGTATCGCCAACAATACAACCGCCTGCACCCGGCCATTCCGCCCGGCTTTGATCGCACCATGTCGCGGTTCATGACCGGACGATTTTATCGTTGGACTTCGCCTTGGAACAACCTGCTGCCGCCCGCCGCCCTGCGCACGAGCATTCTGGAACGGGAGTTGGAAGCGGCCCTGTTGCAGCTTTCGCGGATGCAAGGGGGCGCGCCGGCCGGTTTGCGGCCGCGCAGCTACCTGGCAATCGTCGAACGCTCGCCCGAGGCGGAATATGGGATCGACTCGTACGAAGAAGCGGGGAGCTTGCACGTGATCGTTGGGAAGTGGTGAACAGGCGATGATCGATAGCCGCCCGATGATCGAGCTCCGCAATCTGCATCGCTGCTTTGGGCCGACGCGCGCGGTGAACGACGTCAGCTTTGCCGTCGGCCGCGGCCAGGTGTTCGGCTATATCGGACCCAACGGCGCGGGCAAGACGACCAGCATGCGGATTCTGGCCACGCTGGACCAGCCGACGGCGGGCGACGCCTTCGTCGACGGGTTTTCCGTCGTCAACGACCCCGACCGCGTGCGGTTCCGCCTGGGCTTCATGCCCGACTATTTCGGCACGTACTCCAACGTGAACGTGCGAGAGTATCTCGACTTTTTCGCCCGGGCCTACGGCTTGCGCGGCGCCGAGCGCACGCGGGCGATGAGCTACGTGATGAGCTTCACCAAGCTCGACACGCTGGCCGACAAGCCGATCGACGGGCTGTCGAAAGGCATGAAGCAGCGGCTCTGCCTGGGCCGCGCCATGATCCATGATCCGGCCGTCATGATTCTCGACGAGCCGGCCGCCGGGCTTGATCCTCGGGCCCGCATCCAACTGCGCGAGATGATTCGCCAGCTGGCCGCCGACGGCAAGGCGATTCTGATCAGCTCGCACATCCTGACTGAGCTGGCCGAAATGTGCGATCAGGTCGGCATCATCGAACAAGGGCGCTTGCTGGCCGTGGGAGACGTGGCGGAGATCCGGCGCGGTCAGCAGGCCCTGCACGCCACGTCCATGCAGGTCCGCGTGCTGGGAGACTCCGCCGCGCTCGGCCAGTGGCTGACGGCCCGCGACGATGTCCAAGAAATCTCGATCGACGGCGAACGAATTGTTTTTGAACATCTGGGCAACCAGGAGGCCGAAGCTCAGTTGCTGCGAGAGATGATCGAAGCCCGTTTCCGGGTGATCGCATACGGCAGTCAGACGCGGTCGTTGGAAGAAGTGTTCATGCACGTTACTCGCGGGCACGTCCAATGACCACGCTCGAATCATCGCTGTCCGGCCCGCGAGAGGAACCCGTCGAAGCGCCGGCGCGGAGAGCCTGGTGGGACCGGTTCGACGCGGCGGCGCTGCGCGCCAGCGAATGGCTCAACCCGATCCTGGTGAAAGAGACGCGGCAAGCGCTCAAAAGCCGGCAGTTCGGCATCACCTTTACGCTGGTGCTGGCCTGCGCGTGGGGCTGGTCGATGCTGGGCGTGTCGATGATCGGCCCGGACATCTACCATGGCTCGCACGGCTATGACATGTTCTCGGGCTATTTCGTGATCCTGGCGTTTCCGCTGCTGGTGATCGTGCCGTTCGGCGCCTTCCGCTCGCTGGCGGCCGAACGGGAGGACGGCACCTACGAACTGCTCTCGGTCACCACGCTTCGGCCGCGGCAGATCGTCAGCGGCAAGCTGGGCAGCGCCGTGCTGCAGATGCTGGTCTATTTCTCGGCCGTGTCGCCCTGCCTGGCCTTCACGTACATGCTCAAAGGCATTGACATGGCCACGGTCGTGTTTGTGCTTTACTGCGCCTTTCTGGCCTCGTTAGGACTGTCCGTCGTAGGACTGGTCGCCGCGACCGCCACGACGGAAAAGCACTGGCAGATTGTGCTGTCGGTGCTGCTCCTGTTCGGACTGGGGTGGTGCTTCTTCATTGGCATGGCGATGGTCTTGGACGGGCTGGCCCGAAATCCAATTCCGTTTCAGGATGCGGACTTTTGGACCTTCAATGCGGCATTGCTGACCGCGTTCACCAGCTATTTTGTGCTTTTGTTCTGCGTCGCTTCGGCGCAGTTGACGTTCGCCAGCGATAACCGCTCCAGCCTGCTGCGCGTCGTCATGCTCTCCCAGCAAGCACTGTTCACCGGCTGGATGGGCTGGGGTTTTTTGCATGAGCGAGGCGATCTGGAAATCCCGCTGTTCTATCTGATGGACAGCGGTTTTTACTGGGCGGTGATGGGCGTGTTCATGAACAGCGAATCGACCGAAATGTCGGCTCGCGTCAAGCGGCAGTTGCCGCAGAGTTTTCTGGGCCGGACGTTCTTGACCTGGTTTAACCCCGGCCCGGCCACGGGTTACCTGTTTGCGGTTGTGAACTTTTTCGCGGTCTGCCTGCTGGCCGGGACGGCCGTACTGGCGAATCTCCTCTTCTTCTCCGGCCGCGCCTCGGGCTGGCTCGGCGCCGCCGCGCATCAGACGGTCATGGCGTTTGCGGTCGTGGAATTGTGTTATCTCATCATCTACCTGGGACTGGGCCGCTTGCTTGCGGCAGGGTTGCGCTGGCTGCGCCACCCGAGCATGCTGCTGAGCGTGTTGTGCCAGGTGCTGATGGTGCTGTTGGGCTGCGGCGTCCCGTTGACCATTCACCTGATGATGGTCGACCTGCGGCGCGATTATTCGCTCATCGAAATCAGCAATCCCTTCTGGTCGCTGGTTGAGGTCATCGAGGCGAAAGCCCTGACCGGAGAGGTCGTCGCGCTGCTGACGATCTTGCCAATTGTCGCTGCGATCGTTTTTCTGGCCAACATGCCCAGCGTGATCAATGCCGTGCGGCAAGTGCGCATCGCCAGGCCGAAGCGCGTGGTGGAAGAAGACGAGTTGGTCGAACTCGAGCGGCATCCGCCGCAGCCGGTCATTGACCCTTTGGCGGCGGACTGAGCTCCTGGCGCAGCTTTCAGCAGGGCGCTTGCGGGAGGCCATTGCCGCACCGCCTTGAAGCTTGCGCCTTGAGCCGTAAACTTTGGGCTCCGGATTTTCCTGTCTCTCTGACGGAGTTTTTTCAATGAATGCTCAGCAAGCCATCCGCGGCTTGATCGAAATGGCCCATTTCGTGGCGACGAACTATCTGCAGGATCTGACCGACGCCGACTTGCTGGTGCGACCCGTGCCGGGGGCCAACCATATCGCCTGGCAACTCGGTCACTTGATCGTCTCGTCGCAAAAGATGTTCGACACGGCGTTTCCCGGCACGATGCAGCCGCTGCCCGCAGGCTTTGCAGAGAAGCACACGCCCGAGACGGCCGCCATCGACGATCCGGCTGCATTCTTCAAGAAGGACGAGTACCTGAAGCTGATGACCCAGCAGCGTGAAGCTGCCCTGAAAAAGCTGGAAAGCGTTTCCGAGTCCGATTTGGATCAGCCGGCTCCCGAGGCCTTCCGCAGCTACCTCAACAACATCGGCGATTTGTTCAGCATTCAGGGCAGCCACCTGTTGATGCACGCCGGCCAATGGGCCGTCGTTCGCCGTAAACTGGGCCGTAAGCCCCTCTTTTGACGCCAAGAGGCGGAGGGAAAAAGCGGAATTCGCGGCGTTCCAACCGCCGCCGGTCCCCGCGCCGTCCGCCCCCTTGTTGGCGCCAGGGGGGACGGCTACCATGTGAGTTTCTTTGGTGCTTGGAGTTGGACATGCGTCATGTGCTTTCGGCGGTGGTGCAGAACGTTCCGGGAGTGCTGGCGCACATCTCCGGAATGCTCGCCTCACGCGGCTACAATATCGACAGCCTGGCGGTCGGCGAGACCGAAGACGCCCAATTGTCGCGGATGACCTTTGTCGTCGTGGGGGACGACAGCGTACTGGAACAGGTCCGCAAACAACTGGAGAAGATCGTCACCGTCGTCAAGGTGATCGACATCAGTTCGCAGGACTTCGTCGAGCGCGATCTGATGCTGATCAAGGTCAAGGCGTCGTCAGGCGCCGGCCGCAGCGAAGTCAAGGAACTGGCGGAGATCTTTCGCGGCCGGGTGGTCGACGTCGGACCGGACGACGTGATGATCGAAATCTCCGGCCCCGAGCGCAAGATCGAAGCGTTTATTGACTTGATGCGACCGCTGGGCATCAAGGAACTGGTGCGGACCGGCCGGATTGCCATGGTCCGCGGCGACCTGGCCGCGGCCGAATAACGCCTGCACGCTGCTGCGGCCGCCTCCCCGAAATTCATTCACGAACCTGCTTTGGAATCACCATGCCCGCCACAATCTACTACGACAAAGACGCCGACCTTTCGCTCCTCAAAGGCAAGACCATCGCCATCCTGGGCTACGGCTCGCAAGGCCACGCACATGCCCAGAACCTGCGAGACAGCGGCTGCAACGTAGTCGTCGGCCAGCGGCCCGGCAGCGCCAACTACGACCTGGCGGTGAGCCACGGCTTCAAACCGGTTTCGGCCGAAGAAGCCACCGAGCAGGGCGACCTGATCAACATGCTGCTGCCGGACGAAGTGCAGGGCGACATTTATCGCCAGAGCGTGCAGCCCCATCTGAAGCCGGGCAACGTGCTGATGTGCTCGCACGGCTTCAACGTCCACTTCGGCCAGGTTGCGCCGCCCAAGGGCGTGGACGCACTGCTGGTCGCTCCCAAGGGGCCCGGCCACCTGGTCCGCAGCGAATTCGAGAAGGGGGGCGGCGTGCCCTGCTTGATTGCCTTGAGCGAAGGCGCTTCAGATGAAACTCGCCGGCTGGGCCTGGCCTACGCCAAAGGCATCGGCGGCACGCGCGGCGGCGTGATCGAGACGAGCTTTGCCGAAGAGACCGAGACCGACCTGTTCGGCGAACAGGTCGTGCTTTGCGGCGGCGTCAGCGCCCTGGTCAAGGCGGGCTTCGAGACGCTGGTCGAAGCCGGTTACCAGCCGGAAATGGCCTACTGCGAGTGCATGCACGAATTGAAGTTGATTGTCGACCTGTTCTACCAGGGCGGGTTGAACTACATGCGTTACAGCGTGTCGAACACGGCCGAGTTCGGCGACTACACTCGCGGCCCGCGGATCGTCACCGATGAGACCAAGGCCGAAATGAAGAAGATTCTCAACGAGATCCAGAGCGGCCAGTTCGCCAAGGAATGGATCCTGGAGAACAAGGCCAACGCTCCCGCTTTCAAGGCGGTGCGCCGTCGCGAACGCGGCCACATGCTGGAAGAAGTCGGCCGTCGCTTGCGGCGGCTGATGAGCTGGATCGACGCCAAAGAGGTCTGAGCAGGTTGCGTTTTGCGGAATGGATGACGGCAGGGCGAGACTAATGCGGAAGTCGGAATGCGGAATTCAGGGAAGCAGGCCGGCAGTTCCGACTTCCGACTTCCGACTTCCGACTTCGATTCGCCCTTGCCTTTGTCATGGGACGACGTGAGACTAGAGAGTAACGCTCTATGCCAAGCACTGAACCAACCACGCGGCAAACGCTGAACGAACTGTCCGTGGGCGACCGGATCGAGGTCGTTCACCTGGTGAAGGTCGGCTTAAAGACCTGGACGACCAAGACGGTTGGTACGGTCGAACACGTCGGCCGCCGGCGGCACGGCCTGCACTATCGCCGCAACGTCGACGACAAGGTCTTCAGCGACGAAATCAAGCTGAAGCTGGACGACGGCACGGTGACGACCGTGCGAATCGACGAGTACACCGAAGTCAACAAGCTTTAGGCTTCCTCGACCGCTCGGGTAGCGGCGGAGCGGCGGCGTCCGTTCGTTCCTCGCTGTTCGAATTCTACGGCGGCACGTCCAAATGGCGGCTCAAGTTCGGGTTGATATCGTTCGCTTTGTTGACGATGCCCAACCAGGCTTCGTTGAGTGTCGTCTCATCGATGCGTGGGGGCACGAGTGGTCGTTCGTAGATAAAGTCCCCATTTTCACGTGTGAGGACCTTTGGTCGGATAGCAGCTATCCTTACCCTGGCTTCATTGCCTGTGAGATTATTGAACGGAAACTTGGCCCTGACGCTCGCGAAGTGGTCACGATCGATACGGAGAAGCCCTTCGATGTCGAGGCGACCGAAGGGGGATACCGCTTTGACGTGCTTCCAGAGCAGCTTGAATGCGAAGATTGAAGGTATCCAGAATTGAGCGCGCGAGGTAATTTGCTCGACAGGACTTATGGACGCGGTCCGTAGAATTGGATGAGTTTGGTTTGCACGGATTCGTACTGAGGTGCGCCACCACCCCGGCTCTCCCAAGGGGAGAAGGAGCCTGCCATGACCGAGTCCGCTGGAAAACCCAACGCCTCCACGCCGCTTTTCGCCGAGCATCCGCGTTCGTTCGAGCAGAACAAGTTCGTCTACCCGGTCGTCAGCCGCCGCTCGGGCGGGATCTCGATCGGCGTCAATCTGAACCCGGACAAAATCTGTAACTTCGATTGCATCTATTGTCAGGTTAATCGCGTCGAGCAGAGCGAAACGCGGTTCGTTGGCGTCGAGCAACTGCTGGCCGAACTCGACCACATGCTGCAACTGGTCGTCACGGGCGAGCTGTTCCGCCATGAGAAATTCGCGAGCACGCCGACGGCCCTGCGGCGGTTGAACGACATCGCCTTTTCCGGCGACGGCGAACCGACCACCTACCGCAACTTTGACGAAATCATCGCCGCCTGCGCCGAAGCGAAACGCAAATACGGCCTGGACGACGTCAAATTGGTGCTGATCACCAATGCCAGCATGTTCCACCGCCCCGTTGTGGAACGAGGCCTGGCGATTCTCGACGCCAACCAGGGAGAAATCTGGGCCAAGCTCGAGGCCGGCACGGAAGCGTATTTCAAGCTCGTGGAGCGAACGGCGATCCCGTTTCAGCGCATTCTGGACAACATCGCCGCTGCAGCCAGACTACGCCCGCTGGTCATCCAAGCGCTCTTCATGCGCATCAACGCAGCAGCGCCTCCGGCCGCAGAGTTGGAAGCCTTTTGCCAACGGCTCAACGAGATTGTCGCAGCGGGCGGAAAGCTGAAGCTGGTGCAAATCTACACCGTCGCCCGGCGGCCGGCAGAGAGCTTCGTCGCGCCGCTGACCGATGCCGAAGTCGACGCCCTCGTGGCGCTCGTGAGCGAACGTACGGGCTTGCCCGTCGAGGCGTTTTACGGGGTCAAGAGCGACGCCTAACGCGCTACTGCTTCAAGAATCGCGACCAGATCGCATCGCTGATGAACAGCCCCTCGCGCGTCAGACGGACTCGACCGTCCCGGTCGCTCAGCAAGCCGAGCTCCGCCAGTTTCGGCAACTCGTCCCCGATGAGCGCCTCGACTTCGAAACCGGTCCGCTTGACGAATTCACATCGCTCAATCCCTTCCAAGCGGCGCAAAGCAAGCACCAGCGCTTCGCGAGCGCGATCCTCGGCCGACAGCGTTTCACTTTCGGCGACGGGCGACTGACCGGAGAGGACTCGCCTGATCCACGTCGTCGTGCTGCGGTGATTGGTCTCGCGGCGGCCGCCCAGGTAGCGAGCCGCGCCGGGGCCCGCGGCGTAATACTCTTCGGCCGCCCAATAGACTTCGTTATGGCGGCAGCGCCGGCCGGGGCGCGCAAAGTTGGAGACTTCGTAGTGTTCGAAGCCGGCGCCGCCCAGCGTGTCAATCGCCTCGGCGTACATTGCGCGTTCCAACTCCTCGTCCAGCCGCTCAAGGCGACCGTGGTTCAAGCGGCTCCAGAACGCCGTGCCGCGTTCGAAGGTCAGGCCATAGGTAGAAACGTGGTCTGGCTGTAGCCGTAAGGCGGCGGCCAGGTCGTCACGCCAGACCGCCAGCGATTCTCCCGGTACGCCGAAGATCAGGTCGAGCGACACCGACTGCAGCGCGCCCCGGGCGAGCTCGACGCTCCGGGCGATATCTGCCGCAGCATGGTCCCGTTCCAGTAGTCTGAGCTTGCCGGGATCAAACGATTGCGCCCCCAAACTCAGCCGCGTAACGCCGTACTCGGCCAGCAGGGCCACTCGCTCGCGATCGAGACCGAAGGGATTGGCTTCGACGCTGAACTCGCCTCCGGGGGTCAGTTTGAAGCGGCGGCGCACAATCTCCAGCAA
The DNA here is from genome assembly GCA_035547635.1 of Pirellulales bacterium. Classification (GTDB taxonomy): domain Bacteria; phylum Planctomycetota; class Planctomycetia; order Pirellulales; family JAICIG01; genus JAICIG01. The sequence continues at coordinate 7,200 of DASZUP010000583.1, read as the reverse complement.
TCGCTGCAAGTCTGCCGGCGAGAGGTGAGTCGGCGTGCCGCCGCCAACGAACAGCGTTTCCACCGCCGGCCGTTCGTCGAGCAGTGACAGCTCTTGCTCCAAGGCGGCCAGGTAGCGCCCGACCAGCTCATCGCGACCTGCGATCAGCGTGAAGTTGCAATACCCGCACCGATGTGCGCAGAACGGCACGTGCACATACGCGGCCCTCGGCCCGGACGCAATTGCTGCGGCTGGAGATGGTTCCATGCCTCTATTGTAGGCGTCGGAGAAAAGCGGCGTCAGGCGTCAAAGAAATGCAGGCGGGAGCGAGACAGACTCAAAACGCGGCCCAAGCAGAGCGTTCTCTCTTCTTCATTCCGCACTCCGCACTCCGCATTCCGAGTTCGTCAGAGCCACAAGTGCAAACGGCCGTCGAACATGTCGGGCGCGGCCTGGCTGACGTAATTTCGCACCTGCTGCACGTGGTACCGCGTGCTGAGGTGTGCGGCGATGATCAACTCGTTCTTGAAGCGGTCGCGCCGCTGGAGCAGATCGTCCATGTGCATGTGGCCGAACTTATGGATCTTTTCTTTGCGGTGCCGCGGGGCGACGAAAGTCAGTTCGGTGATCAGGATCTGCGCCTCATACATGGCAGGGCAGTTGTCGAGCCCTTCGGGCGTGCTGTCGCCCAGGTAGGCCACGCGCGGAAACCGCCGCTCTTCCGTCACTTCCGTGCCGGCCAGCCGCAGGTCGCGAATCTGGCTGCCTGCCAGATCCTGGTATTCGGCCTTCAGCTTCCGCCGCCGCTCCCAGACCACGAAGCCCAGTGAGGGCACCGTGTGCTTGGTTTCGCTGACCGTCACCACGTGCTCGCGCGACAGTTCGATCTCGTCGCCCGGGCGCGCCGGCAGCAATCGGCACGGCATGCGGCCGCGGTCGAGCCGCGTGAACAGTTTGAGAATCCTCTCGACGTGCTCGATGGCGCCCTCGGGCATATAAATGGTCGGCGGCTCCATCTTCATCATTCGCCGCCGCGCCACATACACCGGCAGCGCCGCCACATGATCGAGGTGCGTGTGCGACAGGAACCAGGTTCCGGTGCCCATGAACGACCAGGGCTGGCCCCCCAGATCGAAGCCGATCTTCAACTCGGGCAGCCGCCAATAAGTCTGCACTGCCGCCCGAGAGTACCCCTCGACCGTCAAGTCTTTATGAACGAGCGTTTTAACCGGCAGATTATTGACCATAAGCTCTTCGCACTTCGTCCCCAGAGAATCCCCCAGTGTAAAGAACAAAGTGCGAATGCGGAATGCGGCGCCCAAAAACGCCCTGGGCCGGCCGTGCCGCGGTGCGTCAGGAGGAGGACTCCTCTGCCGGTCCGTCCTCGGCCTGTTCCGTTCCGCCTGCGGAATTCCGCGTTCCCCCCTCGTAGTTGTCCACGGCGGAAGTATCGATCGTTTCCGGGGTCTGCTCGCCAGGTAAAATCCAAATTTCGCCGCTGGGGTCGTCTTGTTCAGCTCGCACGCCATGGTGGCGGACAAGCTCCAGAATGGCCAGGAACATGCCGATCAGTGACGACTTGTGCATGCCCCCCTGGAACAACTGGCTGAAAGCCACTCGCTCTGTACTCTGCAGACGTTCGTGGATCCGCGACATGTGGACGTGGATCGGCGTGTCGTCGTAGACGATATTCGAGGCGGGCGCCGTCTGGGTGTCTCGCATGACGCGGCCGAAGGCGCTGACCAGATCCCACAACTCCAACTCGTGGATTGGCTCGTCGGCCAGATTCCGCTGCCGCGCCGGCAGGTCATTGGCCAATCGCGGAAAGCGCTCCTGCCACTCGCGGCTCCGCTCATCCAGAATGCTGGCCGCGTCCTTGAACTTTTTGTACTCCAGCAGCCGTTGCACCAATTCCTGCCGGGGATCTTCCAGCACCCCTTCCTCTTCCTCTTCTGCGCGAGGGAGCACCTGGCGAGATTTGATCTCGACCAGCGTGCTGGCCATCTCCAAAAAGTCGCCTACGGCATTCACGTCGAGCTGTTCGAGCACCGACAGGTATTCCAGAAACTGCTCGGCGACGGCGGCGATGGGAATGTCGACCACGTCCACCTCGTGCTTGCGCACCAGGTACAACAACAGGTCGAGCGGACCGCGGAAAATGTCCAGATCAACGCGGAATGCCATCAATGCCCGAAGTCAGGGGTCGGTTGCCGTTCGCAGAGTTTCCTAACACTCTTTCTAAAGGATTCGCCCGCCGCACGCCATCCGCCGCACACGCACCCAACAACGCGAAGGCACGGGCCCAAGCGCGGCCGAATCCCGTCTGCCATCCGGCATGAGCTACAGTTGCAACTGATTCCCAGTCTGCCGGACGGGACCGGCACGGCTTGAAAGCCTGCGCCCGATTGCCGTAAAGTGTAGACTAATCAACAAGATATACGAATCGGGCGAGCTTTGCCGCCGCTGACCAGACGGCCTGGCGGCTTGAAGAGGACGAATCATTTAATGCACGACCAGCTTTGGGCGCCCTGGCGATTGGGTTACATCCGCGGGGAGCGGCCAGTCGACGCTAAAGCGCTGTCGCTCCTGCCCGGCGCCGATCCGGGCTGCTTCATGTGCCGAGCCGTGGCCGACGCGGCCGACCGCGAGAACCTGGTCGTGTTCCGAGGCCGGCATACGCTGGCGATCCTCAATCGGTATCCGTACAACAACGGCCACCTGCTGGTGGCGCCGCAAAGCCACCAGGCGCGGCTCGACCAGATCTCGGCCCAGACGCATGCCGAGGCCATCCGGGTTCTCAGCGAGTCGGTCGCGGTTATCGAGCGGACCATGAATGCCCAGGGCTTCAATATTGGTTTGAACCTGGGGCACGTGGCCGGCGCAGGCGTGCCGGGGCATTTGCACTGGCATCTGGTGCCGCGATGGAGCGGCGATACCAATTTCATGCCGGTCCTGGCCGGCGTCGACGTGATTCCGCAGGCGCTGGATGCCGTCTGGGAACTATTGTCCGCCGAATTGGCGCGCTCGCCCCTGGCGAACGAGACTCTATGAAAGTCGTCCAACCTGATTCCTCGCCGTCTGACGACACGTTGATCGCCGCCCGAGAGCGAGCGCTGCTGGCGCCCTATGCCATGCACAGCGCCGACTCGGCGGGGCGTAAACATCCGGAGCCGCCCCACCCATATCGCGGCCCCTTTCAGCGCGACCGCGACCGTATCGTCCATAGCGCCGCTTATCGTCGGTTGAGCGCCAAGATGCAGGTTTTTACGGGCGAGCGGGGAGATTACCACCGCACCCGGCTCACGCACACGCTGGAAGTGGCGTCGGTGGCGCGCACGGTCGGCCGGGCGCTCAAGCTCAATGAGGATCTGATCGAAGCGCTGGCGTTGGCCCACGACCTGGGGCATCCGCCGTTCGGTCACGCCGGCGAGGACGCGCTCAACGAGTGCCTGGTCGACGAAGGGGGCTTTTCCCACAATCGCCAAGCGCTGACCATCCTGGAAGAGTTGGAGCAACGCTATCCGGAATTTCCCGGGCTTAATCTGAGCTGTGAAGTCCTGGAAGGCCAGGCTACGAGAATCTCCAAGTCGAGCGGCGTCTCGCGTCCGTTGTTGGAAGTGCAAGTCGTGGAAGCGGCCGATAGCGTGGCTTATGATACGCACGATGCGGACGACGCCTTGGAGTTGGGATTGTTGACGTTGCCCGAATTGCTCGAAGTGCCGTTGTGGAACGAGGCGGCCCGCCGCGTTCGCCAGCGTCATGGAGAATTGACCGGCAAACAGCTTAAGCACGCCGTGCTGCACGAACTCATCGACTGGCAGGTCGGCGACCTGGTTGATCGGCTCCAACGGCGTCTGGCCGCGGGCGACTTGAATTCGGCCGCGGACGTGCGGGCGGCGCCCTACCTGGCCGAGGTCAGCCCCGAGCTGGCGAAATTGAAGCGGCAGCTCGAAAAGTTTCTTTACGACCGGGTCTATCGCCATCCGGAGGTGCTGCGGCTGCGTAGCCGGGCCCAGGCCATGCTACGGGAGATGTTTGCCGGGTACGTCGCCCGGCCGGAGCTGCTTCCTAAGAGTTTTCTCGCCCGTGCCGAGCAGACGGGCTTGCGGCGGAGCGTGGGCGATTATCTGGCGGGCATGACGGATCGCTATGCGCAGCAAGAACATGCGCGTTTATTTCAGGCCAAATAAGACGCTCCCGGACCGGTTCGGCTCCTGACGCCCGAAAGAGTAGATGGTACAATTCTTAACGTGAGATCACCGCCGTAGCGGGAGATCTTCCCCCCGCCAAAAGGCGCCCTAAGGGGCAGCGTGCAAGCATGCAATTGATTGTTCTTCGTCTGATTTTCTTTCTGGTGGCGGCTGGCCTGGCCGTCTCGCTGGTCCAGAATCCGACCATGCCCGACAAGCCCGAGTGGCTGCCTTGGGTCGTGTTCGGCGGCATCCTCGTCATCTCGGCGGGCGTGGTCAGTCTCGACGTGGCGGTGCGCAAAAAGCCGCTCGACGTTATCTCGTCCGTTTATTTCGGATTGATCGTCGGTTTGTTCCTGACTTACGTCGTCGGGCTGGCGCTGACGCCCGTCATGCCGCGCGAAGATTGGAGCAAGTCCGTCGTCAGCCTGGTGATCGGGTTGATCATTTGTTACACGTGCATCAGCCTGCTGATGCAGACGCGAGACGACTTTCGCTTCATCATTCCCTACGTGGAATTCTCCAAGGAGGTGAAAGGACTGAAGCCGTTCGTGCTCGATACCAGCGTGGTCATCGACGGCCGCATTGCCGACGTGGTTGAGACGAAGATCCTCGACAGCCAACTGATCATGCCGCGTTTCGTGCTGGGCGAGCTGCAGGCCATCGCCGACAGCTCCGATCGGCTGCGCCGCAGCCGCGGACGCCGCGGGCTCGACATTCTGAATCGTCTGCGCTCCAACCCCTCGGTCGATCTGCAGATTTATGATCGCGTGCTGCCCGAGTTCGAGGGCCAGCCGGTCGATCTCAAACTCGTCTTGCTGGCCAGGCACATGGGCGGCAAGGTGGTCACCAACGATTACAATCTCAACAAGGTGGCCAAGCTGCACGGCGTCGACGTGATCAATCTCAACGAGTTGGCCAACGCGCTGAAGCCCCTGTTCCTGCCGGGCGAAGCGTTGGAAGTTTACGTTGTCAAGCCGGGCGAAGAAGCGGGCCAAGGGGTCGGGTATCTCGACGACGGAACGATGATTGTCATCGAAGGCGGCCGCGATCACGTCGGCAAGACCGTCAAGATCTCGGTCACCAGCGTCTTGCAGACCAGCGCCGGCCGCATGATCTTCGGCCGCTTTGACAGTCTGTCCAACCGCAAGTCCGCCCCTGCCGCCGAAACCCACGAAGCCTGATCCCGGCGGTGGCGTTTGGCCTGATACTTGCGCAGCACAAGCGGCCTTGCGCGTGCCGTAGTCCGGATGGTTTATGCGTCCCCACCGGGAGCGAGCGCGACGCTCGCTTTACTGTTGCGCCGCCTGCCGCAACGCGGCGAACAGCCTCGCAATCTGCTGGTGCACGTCTCGCCGCTGCCGGACCATCAGGGCGCCGCAATTCGGGTACGCCATCACCGCGCCTGCATGCCAGGTTGTCGGCGCGATGCTGTGCAGCAATAACTCTTCCAGGGCAGCATAATCTAGCCGGGCGCCCGAAGCTGCGGCGTCTGCCGGCTCCGCTGCCAGGTCGAACACGGGGTAAACTTTCAGCGAGAGCAAGTTCTCCGCTTCATCTTCCGTAGTAATGAACAACGCTTCATGCCGAACGTCGAAAGCCAGTTCGACGGGGCTCAGCAACTGCCGCAATGCGGATTCCAGCGAAACGCCAGCCGCTTCAAGCGACAGGGGGACGTCAGAGGACAAGTTCGCGTCGCTCAGGGCCCTGTGATCCAGCACGACCGGAATCTCGAATTCTTGCGAGATGTACTCCGCAATTTCGGACAGCGGCTTCTCTTGCAGATCTAAGTTCACCGGCTGTCGTAGGGCTTGCTCGATCGCCGCGGCGGCGCCCCTTGGCGTCGGCTCGGCCTCCTGCGGCCAGTCGGCTCGGGGCCCCGCAGGGAAAAGCCGGGGCGGCTGAGCGAGGTTTCGGCCGTTGGTGGCGGCTATCAACTCTGCAATTGCGCGCAACTTCTGTGGCGTCTGGCGCACCAGCAAATTACTGCCCGCAACTGCCACGGCGCCGTTGCCGCCCCGCAACTGCCAACTTCGCGGTGCAATCAAGTCCTGGATAAGCCTGGCGAACTCAGCAGCCGCCTCGCGCTGGGCGACCTCGTCGCGTCGATAAAATACGCCGCCAGCGGGAAAGAGCGGAAAGACTTCGCACTTGAATTCCCTTTCGTTGACGGGCGGTTGCTCGACGGGCTGCTCGCGCAGCGCTCGTCCCGCCTTGCGTTGCACCTCGCGCACCGCTCGCAGGCTGACCAGCAGCTCTTGGATTTCTTCGTGGACTTCCTGGGCCTGTGGAATCGATATCAGCCCATCGCCGCATTCGTAAACATCGCATGCAGGTCCGCTGCACTCCCACATCGTCGGGGCTGCCATGAAGTTCAGCGTCTCGGCGAGCGTGTTGTAATCTGCGCTCTTGCGCGAGCCGCCAAGTATCCCGCTTGGCCTCGACCGCGCGACAAAATCTCCGTCAGGCTCGACGAGATCGGCGACTTGATAGAGTCTTGACGTGATAAGGTTCTCAGCCGTCGTCTTGGTCGTGATCAGCAGAACTTCGTCATGAACGACGTGCGTCAGATCCGCTTCCGACAGCAGCAACCGTAGCGCCGAATTCAGCGAGACTCCGCGCAGATGAAATGTAAAAGGCGTGTCTGACGCGATACCTTCATCGGCAAGATTCTGGTGGTCCAACAGAACTTCGATCTGGCGCCGGGTCTTCAGCAACTCGGCCAATTCGGCAAGCGGCAACTGATCGATATCAAGCTCAACTATTTCGCCCAGCGCCGCCTTGATCTTCCTTTCCGTGGCGCTATCTCGCGGGAATGGCTCCTGCGCCGCGAGCGGCGAACAGAGACCAACGCCCGCCAATGCGGCGGCGAAAAAAAACTCTCTCAACATAGACGTCTCTCGGCCTCCCACACGCACAGAAGAACGAGCGACGCGAGCACGCGAATCGCCGGCTCTTTCGTGAGTCTTCATCTTTCCGCCTTCACCGGTTCCTGTTTTCCAGCTTCCGCAGCAGACCCTCAATCTGCCGA
>DASZUP010000582.1:0-7078 GCA_035547635.1 Pirellulales bacterium | reverse complement strand
GCGTTTGATGACTATGTCAATAGCCTGGGATCGGCCGACAACGAGTCGGCCGAGCAGGCCGACCCCACAGACAAGCCTGACGAACAATTGGTCGCCGCAACGGCGCGTCCTTGGAACGCCAAGGAATTCCCGCTGTTGGCCGGTTGGCTGAACGACGGTCAGAAACCGCTGGAACTGGCGGTCGCCGCCAGTGAGCGTCCGAAATTCTACTCGCCGGCGCTGGGCGGCGAGGAAACGCTCAATGCGACTCCGCTGCCCGCTACGCGCGCAGGCCGGCGCGTGGCTCAAGCTCTCGTGGCCCGGGCCATGCAGAGCGCCGAGCGCGGCGACTTCGACCCAGCGTGGAGCGATCTGCTCGCCTCGCACCGGCTGGCCCGGCTGGTCTCGCAAGGACTGGGCGTGGTGAACAGCCTGGTGGCGACGGGCATCGAACGAATGACATGCACCGCAGATCATGCCTTGGCCGCCGTGGTGACCGATCCGGAGCGCATCGGCAAGATGCTGGACGACCTGAATGCGTTGCCGCCGCTCCCGCCGTTCGCCGACCAGATCGACGGCTTTGATCGGCTGGCCTACCTGGACATGGTCCGCGCGGTGGCTCAGGCCGGGCCCCAAATCTTGACCGGCGAGAGGGTGCTTGCCCAAGGCGCGCCAGAAGACTGGCTCGCCAACTCGTACAGCATCGATTGGGACGTCGCCCTGCGCGAAGGCAACGACTGGTACGACCGCATCGCCGCCATGCACCGGTTGCCAACCTGGGCCGAACGAGCGAAGGCCGCGGCCGAGTTGACCCGGGAAATGAACGCCTTGCCCGGCCCTTCGAATGCTTCCGCCTTTCTGGGCCAGGTGACCTCGGGACTGATTGCCCGCGACGACGCCAGCAAGCAAATGGCCGCCATTCTGATCCGGCTCTACGCTCCGGCTTTCAGCGCATCGACCGGCATTGAAACCAGCGCCGCCGTTTCGCTCGACCTGGCCAGGCTCTCGTTGGCGCTGGCCGGCTACCACGCTCGTCATGGCAAATACCCCGCTGAATTGAAAGCTCTCTCCCCGGAGTGGCTGGCGAAGATTCCGCTCGACGGCTTCAGCGACGCGGCATTCCACTACCAGCCTCATGACGACGGCTATTTGTTGTACAGCATCGGCGCTAACGGCACGGACGACGGCGGCGCCAGCGCCGATACCGAGCACCCGCACGCGGACGATCTGGCAATTCGCCGAGACGCTGCGAAGCCGTAGGAACGGACGAGAAATAACTTCCTCATTCCCATCCCTCTCCCACTGGGAGAGGCCAGGTGAGGGCAATCAAAATTGTGGAAGTTATTTTCCGTGCGTTCCGTAGCGGAATTCGTGAAAATTCCGAGTGGCCGCCTACTGTCATTAAAACGCCAGCGCGGCTTGGAGCGAGATTGGCCTTGGGACGGGATCTTCACGGATTCCGCTACGGCTGTTCACGTCGCACGCATCGACGGTCCTCAGCCAAACATCTCCAACTTTCTGCGGATCTCGCGGAGCGTCTCTGCAACCGGCAAGTCGCTGAAGTCGCTTCGCAGGCCATCGACTCGGAGCACGTTCGGTTTGTCCTTGAACCGTTCCCAGTAAGCGGCGAAGCGGTCGTAATGCTCTTCGAATTTCCCCGCCTCGCCCGGTCGGCGTCTCTTGAGGACCTGATAATAGCCCGCCGCGCTGCGCGGCAGGAGAAAGACCTTTTTCCACTCGAATGGCGTCTGGTCGGGAGTGATCGATGCCGGAGACAACACGAAATGGCGGGAGAACATCGTCGAACAGAAAGCTTGGAACAGCGCCGCCTGCTCGTTCTTGCCAACTCCTTCCATCTCGAACGAAGCCGTGTCGTTTGGGTATCGGAAGGCGGCCAGCCTCGCGATTGCGCTTTTGCCCGAAGCCGGCGGTCCGAACAGTACGATTTTCAAAGTTCGCACGACGTGAGTCCTCGAAGATTGCGCTCCGAAAGCATGTTTCCCGGCGAGCCCCCTTCACCTCTCCGTCGCTCCCGCCGAGCGCAAAAACTCGATGGCGCCGACGTTGCCGCTTTCCAGGGCCACGGCCAGCGGCGTCTGGCCGGTGCAATACCGGCGATCGTTGACGTCGGCGCCGGCGTCCAGCAGCAACTTGAGCACGTCGGCGTAGCCCTGTTCCTTCCCCCGGCCGCGAGCCGACCCGCCCCAGGCGGCCGCGTGCACGGCATCGAGCGAGTCGGGCCTGGCGCCGCGGGCCAGCAGCAACCGCACGGCTTCCAATCGCGCGTTGTTCGCCGCCCACGCCAGCACGGATCGATACCAGCAGGCGTTCGAAGCGTTGACGTCGGCGCCCCAGTGCGGCCTGCGCTAAAATCGACCGCCAGCCAGAATCTTCTATTCATAGTGATCCTCGTCATCGTAGTCATGACGATGTCGGAAGTGCTGGATCGCAAACGCCGCGCTTCCCACATAGCAGATGAATCGAACCATCCGCGTTATGATCACCAGACCTGCCGTCGACAGGCTTCCACGCGATCCCGCACTTCCTCGCTCATCCTGGTCAGCCACACGCCGCCCAGAAGCAAGTTGAATTTCGGATCTCGTGCTGCCTGGGCTTCCACGCGCTCAATGAACGCGGTCCCATGGTTCGTCAACAGATCTTCCATCATGCCTGCCGCGAGCACTCCGAACAAACCATCTTCCGGATCGGCCGGAATCTGTTCCAGAATCGTGAGGATGGTTTCCCAGCACAGTTCCGGCTGTTCGCGCGGCAGATCGAAATCATCAAATCCTTCCTCGCGTTTCCCGAACTCGCGTGTCAGATCGTACTGCTCCCAATGCGCGATCCATGCTGCCGCAATCTCCGCCGCCTTCATCATCTGTCTCCTCTTTGCGCTGCCTGGTCGTCCGCGCTGCAATCCAAACGGAGGCTCACGCCACCGGCTCGCCTTTTTCCGCTCGCCGCCAGGCGAGCGGGGGACGTCAGTCCCCTGGTAACGTTGACTTGCCAATCCGCATTGCCGCGCTCGCGAAGAGAGGCCTGCCCCGCGTTGATTCCCAAACGGAGGCTGACGCCTCCGGCTCGCCGGCTTCACTGGATTCCTGCCTTTTTTCAGACTCGCCGCTCCGTCCTGCTGCAGCCTCAGCCAACTCCGATCAGTGACGATTAGCGGAGATCAGCGGTTCCTCTTCTGCCGGTTCCTTCTCCGCAGCAGCATGTCCAATTCCACCGTTTCCGCCGCTTCCCGGCTGCGATATGCTGGAGCAATCCGATTCGCGAACTCTCATTCAAGTCACGCGCTGGAAGGATTCTGAGTCATGTCACGAACTACCGCGACGGCGTTTCTTGTCTTCCTTGCCCCGCTTCTGAATACACTCCCTGTTCGCTCGACCTTGCTCTACGCGGATGAGCCTGCCGCAGCAGCGCGAAGCGACGAGGCACGCGACAAACCGCAGGCCGAGCCCAAGTTTCCGAACTTCGAGAGCGATAACCGCGCGTACCTGACCGATCTGCGTCTGCTGGAAGGAGAACTGAAGCGTTTGCGAGACGACCGCGAGTGGCGCAGCGCGTTCGTGCAGTTCCTTGGCACGCAGCAGTCCTTCCTCGGGAGGTACAGCGAGGCGCTCGCCACCTTCGACGATGGGCGAGGCTACATCACGTCCAACGCATCTGCCGACCTCTCCGAGTATGAAGCGCTGGACGCCGTCGAAACGCTGCTGGAACTGGCGGACCGTCATCAGGTAATCATGATCAACGAGGCGCATCACGTCCCGTTGCACCGCGCCTTCACAATCGGGCTGCTCACAGGGCTCTACAAAAAGGGCTTTCGCTACTTCGCGGCTGAATCGCTGACGGCTAAGGACGAGTCGCTCTCGACGCACGGCTATCCGACCTTGCACACAGGTTACTATCTGCACGAACCGCTCTGCGCTGATCTGGTGCGCATCGCGCACGAGCTCGGCTACCAGGTCGTGCCGTACGAGTTTGAACCGGGCGATGCGAACGGCGACGACGACCTGATCGCCAGCCAGAATGCTCGTGAAGAAGGCCAGGCCCGTAACCTCAAGCAGCGGATTCTCGACAAGGATCCGCAGGCCAAGATTCTCGTTCATGCCGGCTACGCGCACATTTACAAGCGAGCGAAGACGTGGGAGCTTGGCGGCCAGAAAGGCGAGGTTCGCCAGATGGCCCTCTGCTTCCAGCAGCTCACGGGCATCGAGCCAATGAGCGTCGACCAGACGCAATTCACCGAGCACAGCAAGCCCAAATACGATTCGCCCGTTTACCGGCAGGCCATCGAACGGGGCTTGCTCAAGCACAAACCTGTCATCCTCCGTCAGGGCGATGGACATAGTTTCTACTCGCCACAGGAAGCGGTCGACCTGGCGGTCTTCCACCCTCGCACGCGTTACGAGCGCGGCCGTCCGAGTTGGCTTTCGCTCGGCGGCCGCCGCCAGCCGCACGCCGTGCAGAGCGACCAACGCCCGGCGGCCGGCGCTCTGTACCTCGCCCAGGCCTTCTACGCCCATGAAGAAGACCCCGACGCCGCGCCCATCGACCAGATCGCCTACGGCCCCGACGAGCCGCCGCCAACGCTCTGGCTGCCGGCGGGGAAGTTCCGAGTTCGAATTGTCGACGAGAGCGGCAAGACGCTGCACGAGTACGCTGCGGCCTGTGAATGATCTTGCAGAAAACTTGCCATGCGACGTCTCAAACGATCGTCCCTCGCCGAATGTTCTCGTCGAGCCATACGCGGAGTTGGGCAGCCGTTTCGACAACGCCAGCCGACGGCCAGCGTTTCATCGCCTGTTCGCTGGGCGCTGAGGTGAACGCCACAACATCCGGATCGATGTTGGACCCAATCGACATATTCCCTCGTTTCGCCAGCTCCAGCACAAAACCGACGCTGTCGTCGGTAAGCACAGCACACTCAACGGTTAGTCCGCGGCAGGAAGCGGGAAGATCGAGCGTATGGATTGCAACGTTGATGATGCAGCCATCTCTCAACTTGACGCTGCAATACGTTTCCGGGTCGGGCTCGCCAGCGCCACGTTCGGCCAAGAAAGAACGCACGGCGTTCCGTTCGCCGTCCGTCAGCCCTGGATCGATTGGAACTTTGATGAGAGTTCCATTGAACGGATTTTCTACGGTCCTCACCTGCGTTCCAAGGTTACACGTGTACAATGCGAGAGTGAACACTGTAGGCCTCGTTTTCCAGCGGACGAATACCAGTAAGCTGAGGAAAGGACGAAAGCCGCGACGCTTCTTCCACATCGAACGGTCGACCCGTTCGGCTGAAGCCGCGGAGCGAGGGCGCCTTATCTGACTATTCCGCCTCGCGGACGTCTGTCTGTCTTCCGCCTTTCTCCGCCCCAACCGCACGCTAACAACCAAGCGTTTGCTGATCAGTGCAAATCAGCGAAGATTAGTGGTTTGACTCCTACAACAGCCCGGCCATCCGCTCTACTCCGCCCCCGCCCCTTCTCCTTCCAGATTCCGATACAGCGGCAGATGCCGATAATAAACCTCCAACATCAACAGGTGCATGGCGGTGACGTAGATCCGCCCCGCTTCGCGGCCCCAGCGGTCGGGATGGGGGCCGAGGGGATCCCAACTGCCGGCTAAGGGGCCGGCGGTCTGCTGGTTGTCGATCAACAGCGGACGGAGCCGGTCGTTCCATTGGCGCCAGTGAGCGCCCCCCATCTGGAACATGAACTGCGTGCCGTAGTACCAGTAATAAGCGTCGCGCTCGGCGCCGCTGGCCGTCCATTGCGGCAAGTGGCCGAGCAGGTAGTCGGCGCCGGCGACCATCGTGGCGTTGTCCCGCTTCCAGCCCAGGTACTGCCGCATCAACAAAGCCTCGGCCGTCATCACCCGGCTGGGAAGTCGCTGATGGTCCTGCGTCGCCTTCGGCCGGTAAGCGTACAGGGCCGGGTTGGTTCGGGCCTGGGCGCCGTCGAGCCAGCCCTGCACGCGCTGGTAGGTCTGCTGCGGCGCCTGCAAGCCGGCCAGTTCGCCGCTCTTGAGCGCCATGAGCTGCCAGCCGGAAACCGAGGTGTCGCTGCCGCGGCCCGGCGAATATCGCCAGCCGCCTTCGCTCGGGTTCTGCGCGGCGACGATGAAGTCGAGCGCGCGCTGGGCCGGATCCTGCAGACTCGGATCGCGGGTCATGCCATACGCTTCGCCGAGCGCGATCGACGCGATGCCGTGGCTGTAGAGCCAGACGTTCAGATTCGAACGAGCGTCTTGCGGCACGAACAGATCGCCGTCGGCCCGCTGATTGCCAAGCAGGTAACCGAGGCCGCGGCCGACGACCAGCCGGTACTTGCCGTCGGTGTGCGTGTAGCCGGCGCCCAGGAAGGCCAGCATCGACAGCCCGGTGGCGGCCGTGTTCGACTGCATCCGCGCAAGGCCGGCGTTCTCGTAGCCGGGCCGACCCTGGCTGAAATCGTGAAGACTCCAACTTCCGTCGGGGTTCTGGTGCCGGGCCAGGAAATCCAGCCCCATCTCGACGGCCCGCTCCGAAGCTTCGCTGCCGCCGCGCTGCTGGGCCAGTTGACGCCGCATGGCCCGGTCTCGCTGCCGCAGGCCCGGCACGGCCGTATCGCGCACGCGGACGTCGGCCGCCACTTTGCTGCCGCTGCGTTCGAGGATCATCCGGCTGGCCGCGGTGTGGACCACCTCGCTCTCGGCCCGCGCTCGGCGGCTGGGCAAGCCGAGCTCGCGCCCCGGCTGCGAAGACAAACCGCCCGGCCCGACCGGCGCCGCAATCCGCACCGGCAGACCGGCAGCTGCCATGCGTCCGGCCGGCGCGCCGCTTTCCGCCGACGCCAGCTCGTCGCCGATGGGACCATCCGAAGGACTGACATCGGCCAGCGCTGCAGCGTCGACCTCGGCGGAACCGGCGGCGGGCATGGCCGGCGAAGAGCGTTCGCCGCGCGGCAAGGCGCCTCCGGCCGTGTTTTGCAATTCGGGCATCGCCTGGCCGGCGCCCTCGGCGCGACGCGGCGCACCAAGTCCTCCGCCGGCCAGCGCCGACGAACGGGCGCCCTGCTCTGCCCCTTCTCCTTCCATAGCGCCGCCTGGCGCCGCCATGCCG
>DASZUP010000581.1:0-1841 GCA_035547635.1 Pirellulales bacterium | reverse complement strand
GGGGGCTGGCGCTGCCGGATCTGCTACGCGCCGAGGCGCAACAAGGACGCAGCAACTCGCGAAAAGCGGTCATCATGATTTACCTGTGCGGGGCCCCGCCGCATCAGGACATGTACGACCTCAAAATGCAGGCGCCCGCTGAAATCCGCGGCGAGTTCCAGCCCATCGATACCAGTGTGCCGGGCATTCAGATTTGCGAGCACCTGCCGCGGCTGGCCCGGATCATGGACAAGCTGGTTCCGATCCGCAGCGTTTACGGCTCGCCGAACGGCGCCCACGATTCGTTCATCTGCTACACCGGCCGCACGGTCAATCAGCAGCCGCCCGGCGGCTGGCCTTCGGTTGGTTCGACGGTGTCAAAGTTGATGGGCCCGATCAGCCCGGGCATGCCGCCGTTCATCGGCCTGGCGCCGAAGACCGGTCATCCGCCTTATGGCTCGCCCGGCCATCCCGGCTTTTTGGGCCCGGCGCACAGCGCGTTCCGCCCCAACGGCGAAGGTCAGGCGGACTTGCGGCTCAATGGCATTTCGACCGATCGGCTGCAGGACCGCAAGCAGTTGCTGTTGAGCGTCGACCGGTTGCGGCGAGACCTGGATGCCAGCGGAAAGATGGATGCTCTCGACGCCTTCACGCAGCAGGCCCTCGGCGTGCTGACTTCCAGCAACCTGGCTGATGCATTGGACGTGAGCAAGGAAGATCCGCGCGTCCGCGAGCGCTACGGCAAGGGCGACCCGCGCAATTATGGCGACGGGGCGCCGCGGAACCTGGAACACTTTCTCATCGCTCGCCGCCTGGTCGAAGCCGGGGCGCGCTGCGTCACGCTCAATTTCGGCCGCTGGGATTTCCACAGCAACAATTTCTCCGAGTTCAAAAATACGCACGGTCCGCTGTTCGACCAGGGAATGAGCGCCTTGGTCGAGGATCTGTACGAACGAGGCCTGGACAAAGACGTCTCGGTGGTGGCCTGGGGCGAATTCGGCCGCACGCCGGTCATCAATAAGGACGCCGGCCGCGATCACTGGCCGCAAGTCGGCGGGGCGTTGCTGGCAGGCGGCGGCATGAAAATGGGCCAGGTGATCGGCGCAACCGACCGGCTTGGGGGAACGCCCGTCGACCGGCCCGTCCACTTCGGCGAAGTGCTGGCGACGCTCTACCGGCAGCTCGGACTCGACGCCAACGGCACGACGCTCAGAGACCTGGCCGGCCGGCCGCAGTATCTCGTCGATCACCATCTTCCGATGCCGGAATTGATCTGACGTCGCCCGCACTAACCCGCAGCGTTAGCGAGGCGCAAATCGGCTCATTCCTCGCTAACGCTTCGGGTTCGTCTCTCGTCTTTGCCGCCAATTCGCTGTCTCGCTGCGCGGGTAAACTGCGCAACTTGACCACTCCCGCAGGCGGCCGGTATGGTAGTCGGGCATGTGCTGCGCGTGGGCGCACGGCTTCGAAGCTTGTTTCTCCAGACCTAGAGAGTTGATACGCATGCTTACCGTCGATGATAAATTCCCGATCTACAAAACCCAGGCCTGTTTCGGAAACAACAAAGAAGATCTGAAAGAGATCAGCAACGACTACCATGCCGGCAAATGGGCCGTGTACATCTTCTACCCCAAGGATTTCACCTTTATCTGCCCGACCGAACTGGTGGAATTCGGCAAGAAGGTCAACGAGTTCAAGGACCGCGACACGCTGCTCATCGGCGGCAGCACCGACAACGAATACTGCCACCAGGCCTGGCGGCTCAGCCACAAAGATCTGAAGGATCTGCCCTACCCGCTGCTCGGCGCTCAAAAGCTGGCGCAGGATCTGGGCATCATCGATCCGGTCGCCAACGTTTGCTT
>DASZUP010000580.1:0-6820 GCA_035547635.1 Pirellulales bacterium | reverse complement strand
GCACGACACGGCCATCATGAACATTCGCTTGACGCTGGCGTCGGCCAGCGACTGCGGCCAGTACTCCGAATAGGTCAAGAACGACAACGTGGTCAGAAAGCACAACGCGAAGAACACATAGATGTACTTCGCCAATCCGCCGTGGTCGTCGTGGCCGGCGTGCTCGTGCTGTATGGAACCAGTGTGCGACATTCAAACCGCTCCCTGAGGGATAAACCGTTGCGCGGCGCCCATTCGGCCGACGCAGCCGGGCAAAAGGACTAGAACAGGTACAACAACGGGAACAGGAAGATCCAGACCAGATCGACAAAGTGCCAATAGAGGCCTGTGTTCTCGATAATCACGGCATTCGCCGCGTTGAACTGCATGGTGAGCAGGATGGAAAACACGATCAGCCCGATTACCACGTGGATGGCATGGAAACCGGTCAGCAGAAAGTAGGTGCTGGCCCACATGTTGCCGCCCGGAATCACGACCGGCATTTTGAGCCAGGGGTGTTCTTCATTGAGTCCGCCCGCCGCGTGAGCATGGTGCTCGGACAGCGGCAGCGGCATGATCTTGGCGGCCAGCAGCGCCAGATCCGTTTCCTTGGTGGTGTTGGCTTCGGCGACGAGCTCGTTGAGCAGCGCTTCTCGTTCGGCGTCCGCCTCGGTCCGCTCCCCTTCCGGCCGCGTCTTCAGTTCGGCGAGCAACTCGTTGGCCCGGGCCCTGACGGCCGAACCGTAATACAAGTCGGGCTTTTCGTGGATCAAACTGCGCGGATGCCAGGGATAAATTCCGTGAGCGAACTTGGCGTTGTATTCGTAGAGCTTTACGCCCAGGAAGACCGCGCCCAAGCCCAAGGTGACGGCCAACCACATCCGGGCCGTCGCCCCTTGGTTCTTCTTGGCGAATTCCAAGGCCAGCACCACGCTCACGCTGGAACAGATCAGCACGAACGTGTTGAAGGCGCCGATTGGCTCGCTCAGGTGCACTTCATGCGTCGCCGGCCAGACCACGGCGCCGAAACGGATCACGATGTACACGCCGA
Organism: Pirellulales bacterium; assembly: GCA_035547635.1. GTDB lineage: Bacteria > Planctomycetota > Planctomycetia > Pirellulales > JAICIG01 > JAICIG01. Next base: position 5,790 of record DASZUP010000580.1, on the reverse strand, counting down.
TCAACGCGGCGAAAAACATGATCTCCGTCGACAGGAACAGCCACATGAACAGCTTGCCGTTGGAGAGCGGCAACGCGGGCTGGTAGACGAGCTTGGGCGGATGCCCGTGATGTTCGTGCGAGTCGTGATGGCTGGTTGCCACGGTGGCCATGCGAGCGATCTGCCTTATGCAAAAACGACGTTAACGTGCGAAGAAATCAACTGAAAGTTCGGAGCGGCCCCAACATCAACCAAATCAACAGCGCCGGCAGGTAGGCGAGCGAGGCCCGCAACAGCAGCCGCGCCGACGAGTCGCTCAGCCGGAACAGGAAAATCGCCGCACAGACGATCTGCGCGGAGCCAAGCAGCAGAGCCCACAGGAAGTACAGCGGCCCGGCAAAGCTGACCATGCTCGGCAGCAAACTCACCGGCAGCAGAGCCAAGGCGGCCAGTACGGCCTGGCCGCCGGCCCGCAGGCCTGAAGGATCGACGACCGGCAGCATCTGCAAACCGGCTGCGGCATAATCGCGGCGGTAGATCCAGGCGATGGCCATGAAGTGCGGGAACTGCCAGAGAAACACAATCAAAAAGAGCGTGGCCGCGGCCAGGTCGAGCGGCTGGCCGACGGCGGCCCAGCCCATCAAAATCGGCATGGCCCCGGCGACGGCGCCGATCAACGTGTTGGCGTGCGATCGCGACTTCAGCGGCGTGTAAATGCAGACGTACAGGGTCCAGGTAATGGCGCCCAAGGCGGCCGTGAGCGGATTCACGAGAATCGCCAGGTAGAGCACGCCCAGCACCGCGCCGACGGAGCCGAGAATGGCGACTTCGCGGACGCTCAAGCGGCCCGCGGGCAAGGGACGGTCAGCCGTTCGTTCCATCAACGCGTCGGTGTGGCGCTCCAGCAACTGGTTCCAGGCGCTGGCGCTAGAGGCAATCAAGGCCGTGCCGATCAGGGCGTGAAACACCCGCCACAGATTCGGATCGCCGGCGCTGGCCAGCACGGCCGCCACCGCCACGGTGACCAGTTCCAAGAGGGCGATCTTCGGCTTGGTCAGCTCGAGATAGTCGCACAATCGCTGCCAGGAGAGCGAGCGAGTTTGGGCGAAGGATGCGGCGGGCATACTCATGGGGCGGTCTCCCATTTCAGCATTGGCGCCGCCCCGCTGCGAAAGGGCATGCTCGACAGTCTCCAAGCGCGTAAAGCCACGATCAAGGACGTGACGAAAATTAATGAACCAATCGCTACGTGTGCCGTCGTCACCGAGGCCTGCAGCAGGCTCTCTCGGGTGACGACGTATCCCGCGGTCCACGAAGATTCTGGCAACCAGGCCGGCCAGCCGTACTTCAGTACCCACGTTCCGCAGCCTAACCCAATCTGAGCGACGACCAGAGCCGCCAGCCGCCAGGCCGGTCGGCTCAGCCAGGCTTCGCGGCAGCCGGAGCTGCGCACTCGGGCCAAGAGCAGAAACGCGTGCAGCGCCACCATGGCCGCCATGAACAAATGCAATAACACGGCCGCCCGGAACACGGTCATGTCGGACCGGAGCGAGACGTGGCGAACTTGCGAGCCCAGCACGAGCTGCAGGTAGGCCAGCGCCGTGGTGATCGACGCAAGCCGAGCCACGCGGCGATCCGCCAACAACTTGGACGTCTCTGTGGTGCGCCAGCGCGGCGACGTGAACACGGCCAGCGCCGCCCCCAGGGCGAAGAACGCAGGTCCAACGCAGCCGTGGATCTGAGCCAGCAAGCGAGCGTCCATCCGGACCCGCATGCCTCCCAGCCAGCCTTGAAACAGCACCAGCGCCAATGCGGCCAGGCCGAGCCGCCGCACCCACGTCCGCCGTTCAAAGCGGTAGAGCACGATGACCAGAGCGATCGTCACCAGTCCGACCGTAGCGGCCAGCAACCGATGGCCGTGCTCAATGAACAGGTCCCAAGGACCAAACAGCCAGGTCTGCCAGGGATAAAGAAACAAGTTGTAACCGTACGTGGTGGGCCAGTCGGGTACGGCCATGCCCGCATCGTAGGTCGTCACCAGGCCGCCGACCCAGATCAACGGAAAGATCGACCCTGCCAACAGCATCGCAATGCGATGCGGCCAGGGGCTCTCCGTTTCAAGTTGGCGTGGCGTTGCGTGCAAGTTGGAACCTGAGGGGGCGGACGCTATACGTCGAGCGTCGGATCAAGTTAATCGAGTTAGCGGTTATCGAATCAAGGAGTCGTTCAAAGCCTCGGCGGGAACCGCTGCTCAGTTTCGGAACAAGCCGAGGAGCGGTCAGCCGTGTTGGCGTTAGTGATGGCCGACTGCAACCGCGCCACCGCTGCCTTCCGGAGGCGGCTGCGTTTGCGGATAGTAGTCGATGTCGACTTCCGGCGAGCCGTATTCGTACGGTCCGCGGTACACGACCGGTTGGACGTCAAAGTTGCCGTGCCCCGGAGGGCTGGGAGCGAACCATTCCAGCGAATTCGCGTGCCACGGGTTGCGTCCGCACTTGGGTCCCAGGAACAGGCTGTACACGAAATTGACGGCAAATATGATTTGCGCGGCGCCCATGCCCAAGGCGCAGATCGTGATGAACTGGTTCATGCCCTGGAGATGGTTGAACGTATCGTAGTGGTACGGGTCGGCCAGGCGGCGGGGAAAGCCGCCGGCGCCGAGAATGTGCATGGCGTAGAACGTGCCGTTGAAGAAGATGAACGACAGTGCGAAGTGGACCTTGCCCCAGAACTCGTTCATCATCCGGCCGAACATCTTGGGGAACCAGAAATAGATGCCGCCGAAGACGCCGAAGGCGGTCCCGCCGAACAACACGTAATGGATGTGCGCTACGATGAAGTAGGTGTCGTGGATGAAAATATCGACCGGCGTGGCCGCCATGAAGATTCCCGACAGCCCGCCGATGATGAACATCGATACGAACGACAACGCAAACAGCATGGGCGTGGTGAACTGGATCTTTCCGCCCCAGATCGTGCCCAGCCAGTTGAACGTCTTCACAGCGCTGGGCAGCGCGATCATCATCGTCGAAACCATGAACGTCATGCCCAAGGCCGGGTTCATCCCCGACATGAACATGTGATGCCCCCAGACGATAAAGCCCAAGCCGGCGATCCCGGAGATCGAGTAGACCATCGGCTTATAGCCGAACAGCGGCTTGCGGGCGAAGCAACTGATGATATCGGAAACCATGCCCATGGCGGGCAGGATCATGATGTACACGGCCGGGTGCGAGTAGAACCAGAACAAGTGCTGCCACAAGAGCGGCTGGCCGCCGCCGGCGCCGGCGGAGACGTTATTGACGACGAGCCCTTCAGGAATGAAGAATCCGGTGCCGAGCACGCGGTCCAGAACCTGCATGAACAAGGCCGCCGTGAGCACGGGCAAGGCGAAGGCCTGCAGCACGGCGGTGATGAACATGCCCCAAATCGTCATCGGCAGCCGGAACATGGTCATGCCGGGCGCGCGCATCTGGATGATCGTGGTCATGTAGTTGACCGAACCCATCATCGACGAGATGCCGACGAAGATCAGTCCCAGCAGCCACAACGTTTGCCCGTTCATGCTGCCTGGCGCCGCGGATTCCACCGCCGAGAGCGGCGGATACGCCGTCCAGCCAGACGCCCCTGCCCCGCCGGGAACGAAGAAACTCATGATCATGCAAGCGAAGGCCGGCCACATGAACCAGTAGCTGAGCATGTTCAAGGTCGGAAACGCCATGTCGTCGGCGCCGATCATCAGCGGAATCAGGAAGTTGCCGAACGCCCCGGCCAGGATCGGGATGATCACGAAGAAGATCATCACCGAGGCGTGCATGGTGAACAGCATGGTGTAGAACTCGGGCGAGATCTGGCCGCCTTCCCCGGCAAACAGCCGGGGGCCCACGAACGGCATGCTCGTCCAGGGCCAGGCCAGTTGCCAGCGGACCGCCAGCGCCAACAAGCCGCCGACGACGAACCACAACAGCGTCGAGAACAGGAACTGGATGCCGATCACCTTGTGATCGAGCGAGAACACGTAGGTGCGCAAGAAGCCGGCCGAGTGGCCGTGCTCATGCGCGTGACCGGCTTCGTGCGCGTGGGCGCCGAACGTCGTGGAACTCATAGGTGATTCAGCCTCGTGAAATTATTCCGAGTCTTCCGACTCCTCTTCGGCCGGTTCCTGGGTGGCCTGCTCGGCCTCGCCCATCTTGGCCAGCCATTGATCGAATTGCGCTCGACTCTCGATCGTCAAGCGGCCTTTCATTTTGTAGTGCCCCCAGCCGCACAACTCGGCGCAGACCAGATCGTACGTGCCGACGTCGGTGGCCCGGAACCAGACCGGAATGGTCATGCCCGGCACGGCGTCTTGCTTGATGCGCAAGTTCGGCAGGAAGAAGTCGTGCAGCACGTCCATGCTCTTCAATTCAACCAGCACTTCCTCATCCACCGGAATGTGCAGGTCGTTGACGTGGTGCACGTCATCGATGGTGCCCAGCTTGCCGTCGGGGCCGGGGTAGCGCAGGCGCCACTCGAACTGCCGGGCGGTCACCTCAACGGTCGGCGGCATATCCTTCGGCTTTCGCATCTTAACGTCGGCCCAAGCGTTCATCTGGTAGATGGCGATGAACAGCAGAGTGGCCGCCGGAAGGATGGTCCAGATCACTTCCAGGTTGTGGCTGCCGTGCGTGTATTTGACGGGCGTGGAGCTGGTCTTGGCGTCATAGCGCCACAAGAACCAGAACAGCAAACCCTCCGTGGCGACGAACACCAACCCGGTCAGCACCAGGATGAAGTTGAACAGGTGATCGATCTGCCAGCCGTGCTTGGAAATATCTCGCGGCAGCCAGTAGCCGTTGGACGGCGCCCATAAAAACAGGCCGACGCCGAGCACGGGCACCAGTAAAAACAGGAGGCTCCAAAGTTTTCCCACCGTCGTCCTCGCGGCTTTCAATCAGCTCGAAAATTGTTCAGTTATGGTCGGCGTGAGCGTCCGCCACGCGGGTCTCGCCTTCGGCCGGTTCGCTCGCTGCAGCGTAGGGGAGCGAGCGCACGTAATCGACCAGATGCCAGATCTGCTCCGGCGTGAAAGTTTCCTTCTTGCCGGGCGCCGGACCGGCCCCGGGCATCGGACCGCCGGGAATGCCGGCGTGAATGCGACGATAGATGTCCAACGGCCGGCGGCCGCCGCGATAAATGCCCAACCGCAGATTACGCGGCCGCAACTCCTGCTTCGGCAGCAGCCAGCGGGCCAGGTCGTCCTGCTTTTTGTCCTTGTTCCAATCGTCGAACAGCTTTTCGGGGCTGCCGTCGTTGCCGTCGCCCAGGCCCGTCGGACCGTGGCACTTGGTACACTGCGCGTCCTTGTGCTGGAAGAGTTTGCGGCCCTCGGCGATCGAGGCGGCCAGTTCCTCCGGCGTGCTGGTCTCGGGACGTTCGGGCGGGCGGATCACGGCCTCGTCCGCTTCGGCCCAACTATCGACGATCGGTTGCAGGTAGTCGTCCAGAATCGCTTCGCGCGTCGGCTCGATGTCCTCTTCCTGAATCAGCATGCCGAAGGCCATGTTCCGTTCGGTCTCGCCCCGAATGCTGAGGTACTTCACATACTCGACCAGGGCTTCAATCTGATCGTTCGGCAGCAAGGCAAACGAGGGCATGGCCGTGCCGGGAATGCCGTCTTGTAAGGTCCGCTTCAAGTCGGCGGTGGTCGGCTTGGCGCGGAACTCGGTGCTTTTGAACTTGAAGATGCCCTGGCGATAGTCTCGTGGGTGCGGATTCAAAAAGGCCGCCGTCGGTCCGGCGCCGTCGCCGGTCACGCCGTGGCAATGGACG
>DASZUP010000579.1:0-4142 GCA_035547635.1 Pirellulales bacterium | reverse complement strand
GGACCACACGGCTTCGCCGTATGCGTTCGGCGTCATTCGTCCCTTGACGCCGCCGCATCCATCGCATCCCGCGCTCAACGTCCGTGACGACGCGTACGCCCCTTGTGTCCAGAAAATCTGCCAGGATGTGCGAACGGGCGGTTCTCGCAAAACCGCCCGTCGCTGGAACTGAGCCCGTTACGCCCCAAAGGCGGCAGAGCCTGGTAATCAGAGCGAGGGACAGCTCCGGTGTCTTCCTCAACCCGAACAGTTGAAAGGGCTTCGAGCCCGAACTGAGCAAGGAAGGGAGTGGATGATGGCACAAGACGATCTCGTTGTCGTCGGTATTGATGTGGCCAAGGACAAGGTGGATGCCTGCATTCGCCGGGTCGAATTGCGGCAGACGTTCCCAAACACCGTCCAAGGGCACCGCAAGCTGGTTGCCTGGCTTCGCAAATATCGGGTGGGCAAGGCGGTGATGGAGGCAAGCGGCGGTTACGAGCGTGAATGGCGTAACGTGCTGTACAACGCCGGCATCGAGGTCCGGATTGTCGATCCCAGGCGGGTCCGCAACTTTGCGCTGTCGGCCGGACGTTTGGCGAAGAACGATCCGATCGACGCGGAGATGATCGCCTGGTTCGCCGAGACGTTCAGCCAGGCGCCGGGCCAGATCCCTGATGCCGCGCGTGAGGAGCTCGCGGCGCTGGCGAAAGCGCGCAAAGCCCTGGTCGATATCAAGATCCGCCTGCGGGCTCAGAACGAGCATGCGGCACCGGAGCTAGCCCGGAAAGCTCATGCGCGCATCTTGAAGAACCTCGCCGCCGAGATCGACAAGCTCGAGGCCGCAATCTCCTTCAAGATCAAGGCCACGCCGGAGTTCGCCCAGCGTGCCGAGATTATCGAGAGTGTTCCTGGCCTCGCACAAGCGACGTCTGCGATCCTCATTGCAGGAGTGCCTGAACTTGGACAGGTCAGCGACGAGGTCGCCGCGGCTTTGGTCGGACTCGCTCCTTACGACGATGATAGCGGCAAGCGGCGTGGCGAGCGCCACATCAAGGGCGGCCGCCGCTGGGTGAGAAACGCCATCTACATGCCCTGTCTCGGCGCAGCTACGCAGAACAACCCCGTGCTCAAGGCCTTCTATCTGCGTCTGCTCGCCAAGGGAAAAGAGCCGAAGGTTGCGCTCGTTGCCTGCATGCGCAAGCTGATCATCATCCTCAACACGATGTTCGCACGCTGCCAGAAATGGAATCCTGGCCACCACGCCGTGGCCTGATTGCGCGTGCGCACTTACCGCGCTCGGTTGGAGACCGAGCGCATGGCCGTCCCTCAAGAGCGGCGAGCCGACGGGGTCAAGGCCGTCAGCCGCCGAGGGCGGGGACGCGCCAGCGCCAGCCTTGAGGCCGGTCGCTCGCCGCGCTAGCCAAAAGCACAGTTGCTCTGAGCGAGGCGGGACGGCGGCGCTTATGAAGTGATTTGGCCAAACAGGGAACGGAAATATTTTTGCCTCTGGGGCTGGACAGGGCAAATCACCGGATCGAGCCGACCCGTTCTGCTTCATAGCGCGGCTGATTATCCTTCCGTCATCATCATTGTCTGCAGGCAATTGCGCCGCCGCCTTCGCCGCTAAACTGCAAATGAGAGCGAGACGAGATTAAGTTCGATTGCGTGCTGCGATCGTAGTGTGCCGCTCCCTTTGCGGGAGGGGGTATCCGCGCAGGCGAATACCTGGCCCTGTTTTGATACGCGTTCTTCACGCGAACCGGTGTTGATCCCGAACCCCTCTATTTGGCGTGACTGACCGCCCAGACATAGGCGGCCACTGCGGCAGTGTCGGTATCCGACAATTCGGCGCCGCCCTTCGGCGGCATGGCGCCGGTGTAGTTGCGCGGGTGCGGCACGCCGTTGGTCACCGTCCTGGTGATGGCCGCGAGGCTGCCGTCGCCCCACACCCAATTGCCCGAAGTGAGGTCGGGACCGACCGATGTCCCCCGGGCGTCGGATCCGTGACATCCGCTGCAGGTACCGTTGCTGGCCTCGCCATGGAAGATGCGGTCACCAAGCGCAACCTGATCCTTGGTGGCGCCAGGCGGCACCGGAAGGTTCGGGGTGGTCCGCCCGGCGTCGGCATGGGTCCCTTCCGGCGGAACAGCCGCGCCACCGGAAGGCGATGCCGTGGCGGGCGCCGGCGCCGCGGCGACGTGCGCGGTTGCGGCGTCGCCGTGATAGGTCACGCGCCAGATGCGGCCATGCACGTCGTCTCCGATATAAAATGCTCCATCCGGACCCATTGCAAGGCCGCTCGGCCGAAACGCGGCGCGTCCAGGGTCCTTGTGCGCACCGGCGAAGCCGTCGGCGAACACCACATAGTTACCGGCCGCCCTGCCGTCGGCCAGCGGCTGGAATACGACATTGTATCCCGCCTGATCCCGCGGCGCGCGATTCCATGAACCGTGAAAGGCGATGAACGCGCCGTCGCGATAAGGCGCGGGGAATTGCGTGCCGGTATAAATCAGCAGGTCGTTGGGCGCCCAATGGCCGGGAAAGGCGGCCACCGGCGCTTGCTTGTCGGCACAGACCCCAACCGTCTTGCCGCCGTCGCCGCCATATTCCGGAGCCAGCACCAGCTTCTTCTGGTTCTGATCATAATAGCATTCCGGCCAGCCGTAATCGCTGCCCTGTTTGAGTTCGAGAAGCTCTTCGGCCGGCAGCTCGACACCCTGATCGACCGTGTAAAGCCTGGGCCAATTCTGCGACAGCTGATCGCGGCCGTGTTGCGTGACATAAAGCCGTCCGGCCTTGTCGAACGAAAATCCCTCGCCGTTGCGGATGCCGGTGGCATAACGTCCGGCCGCCGAGAAGGTCTGACCAGTCTTGTTGGCGTCGTACCGCCAGGTGCCACCGCGCGTCTCCAATTCGATGCAGGGCTTGTGACCAGGAGACTGGAACATGCGGTTTTCGACCTGGCACGAATTGGTGGCAGATCCCATGTCGACGAACAGATTGCCCTTTGCATCAATGATAAACGGGTGCATTGGGTGATCGCCCGTCAGCGGCATGCCGGACAATACGGTCTGCGCTTTGCTGGCCGGCGCGATCTCGCCCGGTGCGCGCACATAGCGGACGATCTTGTCGTTAAGTTCGGCGTAGATCGCACCGTTATAGAGCGCGATGCCGGTGCCGCCCGCGGCGCCCGCGGACTTGTCTAGACCAAAGCGCTGGATGACATCCGCTTTCCCGCTGCCGGTCGTATCCTTCAATGCGATCAGGAATCCGCCGGCCGGCGGGGTGTCGTTGTGGTAGTAGCGGCCACTCCAGGTGTTGGCATAGACGACATTGTCGCTGCTGACCGCGAGATGACGGACATGGCCGAGATTGTCGGCAAAGACGGTGGCACAGAAACCGGGCGAGAGGGTGATGCCGGTGTCTTGATTCTGGCATTCTGCAGCGGCCGCGGCGTGGGGAGCGGCCACCGCGGCCACGACCGACACCAAGACAGCCGAAGGGAGATTTATCTTTGACGGCATCTGTCTGTCTCTTTCCCTTGTTCCTGGCGCGGCTCATCGAAACTGGGCTGCCGGCTCAGTCCGCTACCTACCGATATCTTTGAATATTTATAACGACAGCCCGTGTTGCAACGTGGGCATTTCGGATTTGTGCGCGGAGCAAAGACTCAAACCTTTGTGATTGGATCGTGGAGACAACTCAAAAGATCCTGCGCCGGCACCAGACAGTTTTCCTGGTGTCACTGGTTTCCATTTGGACCGATATGATCAGCGCTGGCGTGAAGTCCGCCTTCTCACCTGCGCTGAAGCGCTTTCGAGCCTGCCCCGGACTTGCACCGGGAGGGAACGCCGGTTCGCGTGAAGAAAACGCGTCAAGATAAAAACCTGGAGCCCGGTTCTGATTCCATCAGAAGGGATTCGGTTCTCAAACCGCGTTGGAAGTGATTTGGCCAAACGAGAAGCAGAAACGTTTTTGCAAATGAAGCTGGAGAGGCAGATCAGTTCAGTTGGGAATTACCGCGGATAAAAAGCGTCGACACCATCTGATCGAGAGTACCGAGATGCGTTCGACGTCGGTGGAATCGCGAGGTGATATCGGACGCTTCAGGAAGCTGTTTGGAAGCGCATCAAAAAACGCGAGGTCCCGGAGCGGTTATT
>DASZUP010000578.1:0-1669 GCA_035547635.1 Pirellulales bacterium | reverse complement strand
GAGAAGCTTTGTTCTTCGCTCGTTCCAGCACACCCGGCTGGCCAGGTTGACGGCCGTGTTATGAACTTGCCAATGTCCCTTTCTCCGCGTTTCACGCTGTACAGCGGCTTCTCACACGCACCGCCGACCGCCGGAGAGACCTGCTGGTATACGACTTGCATAAAAAGCAATGTCATCCGTAACCCATCGCGCATGAACAGGCGGAATTGCCATGTACGCTGCCGGCCAGACACAAACGCGCACCGCAGAGTCCTTGCGGTTGCAAAGCGGCAACGTACCGAGGGTGCCGAAGCACTCGCTCGGCTGCTTGGAAGGAGTCTAACGCTCATGCTCCGCATCCGATTTCATGGCCGAGGAGGGCAAGGCGTCAAGACGGCCGCTCGCATTCTCGGCACGGCGGCCTTTGCCACCGGCAAACAGGTGCAGGATTCGCCCGTCTATGGCGCCGAGCGGCGAGGGGCGGCGGTGGCCGCCTACGTGCGCATCGATCGCGAGCCAATCCTCGAACGCGGCGTCATCGACCGGCCCGACCTGATCGTGGTCGGAGATGAAACCTTGCTGGCCGACGGCGGCGCCAGCGTGCTGATCGGACAAGAAACCGCGTCGGGCGTGTTCGTCAACGCGCCTAGCGAAGAACTGCCGGGCAAGCCGGCCATCGGCCCGCGGCTGCTCACGCTGGATATCACCGAGCGCACGCTGCGTCTGCTCGGCAAAGCGTCGGCCTTGAGCAGCGGTCTGGCGGCGGCCGCGGCCAAGCTGATCGGCAATATACCGCTAGAGCAACTGGAATCGGCTGTGCGCAGCGAGTTGGAAGACCTGCACGTCCCGGAAGAAGCGATCGAGAAGAACATCGCCTTAGCTCGCGAAGTGTTCCAGGCTTTGCCGGCTATTGAATTCCAAGCGGCCAAGAGCGAGAGCGCCGCAGAGAAGACGGCCATCCGCCAGCTTGAATACGAACCGCCGTTGCGCGCGGCGCCGACCATTCTGGCGCCGGGCAACGCCGAGCAGCGCAAGACGGGCGATTGGCGCGTCGAGCGGCCGGTGATCGATTACGACCGCTGCACGCGCTGCGGACTTTGTTTTGTCGCTTGTCCCGACGCGGTCATCTCGCTCAATGAACGAGGGTATCCGGTCATCGATTACGAACATTGCAAAGGCTGCATGATCTGCCGCGAGCAATGCCCGCTGGAAGCGGTTGAGACGCAGAAAGAGACGCGATCATGGTAAAGAAACTGCTGACAGGCAACGCCGCGGCCGCCTGGGGAGCGCGCTTGGCCGGCATCGACTACGTGCCGGCGTTTCCGATTACGCCGCAGACGGAAATCATCGAGACGCTGGCCTGCTGGTTCGACGCCGGCGAGATGCAAGGCAAGTTCGTCACGCTCGACAGCGAGCACTCGATGATCATGGCCGCCGGCGCCGCGGCCGCCGCCGGAGTGCGCGTGTTCACCGCCACCTCCAGCCAGGGGCTGCTGTACGCGATGGAAGCGCTGTACACCATTTCCGGGTGGCGCGTGCCGCTGGTGCTGGTGAACGTTTCGCGAGCGCTCTCCTCGCCCATCACGCTCGGCCCCGATCACAACGACATCCTGGCCGCGCGCGACGCGGGCTTCGTGCAACTGCACTGCGAGTCGTGCCAGGAAGTGCTCGATTCGATCCTGATGGCCTA
>DASZUP010000577.1:0-1943 GCA_035547635.1 Pirellulales bacterium | reverse complement strand
AGCGGACCTTGCTGCTGCCAGGCGATCTGTTTCAGTCGCGTCATCTGGTCGGCGCTCAATAATCCGGCGATGGCCTTCTGCTGCTCGCGGAGCGCAGCGGCGAGTTGATGCTGCCGCGCCGCCATGTTGCCGCCCGACTTGGCGTTGTTCCGGTCTTGCGCAAGCCGGGCCATGCGGCGTGCAATCTCGTCTCCTTGACCGACCGTAAGCTGCAACTCCTTGCCGACGCGCATGTCGGAGAGGAAAGCCAGCGGCGCATATCCCTCGAGCACGGCCAGCTCGTCGATCATCTGCTCGACGCGCGTCGAACTGGCGGCTAGTTCGGCCTGCACGTTCGGGTCGTCGCGCCTCTGGTTGAGAAAATCGTGGTAGTACTCGAGCGCCGTCTCGAGGAATTTTCGCCGTAATGCGCGCTGCATCGGCTTGTTCGCCAATTCGTCCTCGCCCAGTTGCACGAAGGCGTCGACGGCCTGCCGTGCCTGGTGAAAGCTCTGGTCGGCCGCCAGACGCTGTTCTCGCTCGGCTTGATAGGCCGCCTCGGTCTTTGACTGCTCTGCGGCGATCAGAATGGTGCTGATCAGCAACCCGATAAAGCCCAGCAACACGAACGCGGCCGCGGTGCGGACCAGCGAGCGGTGCCGGCGGGACCATTTTCGCATGCGCTCCGTCCAGGTCGGCGGCTGCGCCAGGATCGGTTCGTCATTGATCCAACGTTGCAGATCGTCGGCAAGCTGCCCGGCCGTGGCATAGCGCTGTTGCGGATCTTTGGCGATCGCTTTGCCGACGATGATCTCCAACTCGACGGGAATGTCCGGATTGACGCGGCGCAGCGGCGGCGGATCTTCTTCGATAATTCGCCGCAACAACACGTGTCGATCGCTTGGCGGGAAGATCGGTTCGAGCGTAAGTAGCTCGAACAGAGTGACGCCCAGTGAATAGATGTCCGTGCGATGATCCAGCACCGGCCGATTGCCCGAGGCTTGTTCGGGGCTCATGTACGCCAGCGTGCCCAACACGTCGCCGGTGCGCGTCAGCGAGACGTCAGCCTGAATATGGGCCAGGCCGAAGTCTGCGATCCACAACGTGCCCGTGGCGTCGATGAGCAGGTTGGCCGGTTTGATATCGCGATGCACCACGCCGAATTGATGGGCGTAATCGAGCGCTTCGGCGGCCTGGCGAATGAGCTCAGCCGCATGGCGGAAAAAGTCGGCGCGCAACATTCCGGACGTCAGCGATCCGGTCTGAGAGTTGGCGGCCGTATCGGCCGTCGCAACCGGCCCGCTCGTCTTCGGAGTCGCCGCGATGACGTGCGCTTCGGTCGGGTGATCGCTTCCGCCGCCGTTCGTGCCCAGCGAGAAACCGGTCGTTTCCGCCGGGAGCGCGTCCGGCTGTTTCAACTGCGCAATCACATGCGACAGTGGCTGGCCGTCAATGAATTGCATGGCGTAATAATGGATGCCGCGTTCGTCGCCTACCGCGTACACCGGCACGATGTTCGAATGGTGGAGTTGCGCGGCGGCCTGCGCCTCGTTGCGGAACCTCTGCACGTGCGTACGATCGATGGCGGCGGCGAACGGCAGGACTTTGACCGCCACGCGGCGATTCAGCGAGATCTGCGTCGCCTCGTAGACCACGCCCATCCCGCCGCGGCCGATCTCTCGTAGCAGGCGGTAATCGCCCAGTTGATTGGGCGCCGCGTTGACGTCGAGCGGCCCGGCGCTGGGGGCCCGGCCCAGATCCGAGGCCGCCTGGTGAACCAACTCGAGGCCTTCCAGGCATTTTTCCAACTCAGAGGCGATCTCGGGAAAGTTGGCCGCAAATTGTTTCCGATCCGGCGCCCTGCCGTCCTGCAAGGCAGAGAGAAACTGCTGCACGGCCGAGACGACGCGCGAGTCATCGGAACGGCTTTCCGCCACAAAATCCACCGTCATTTGCTCGGGCCG
>DASZUP010000576.1:0-22411 GCA_035547635.1 Pirellulales bacterium | reverse complement strand
CCCACAAACGCGGAAACGGAGAACAGGGGCGCGGTGGGGCCGGTTTCTAGCTGATCAATCAGCGCTCCGCCGGGACGAGCCCGGCGGTGGCGGAGCGGGACAAATCCAGCGTCAATCCACACGTCGTCCTCGCTCAAACATGCGCCGATCGTGCGCAACCCGCCACTGACGCGCTACGGCAAACAGCCGTCATCCGATCTTTGCTTGTTTAGCGGCGGAGAATCAGTTAGACACAAGCGACGGCGCGGGACGCTGCTCGAGAGTCGTTTGAAACCGCAACGTCTTGGGACTTCCCTGCTCTCGATGTTCGCCAGGGCTTGAAAATGAGTCGTTTCGGCCTTTCTCGACGCGATCTCCTGCTGCGACTCGGCTGCCTCGGCGCCGGTGGCATGACATTGCCCTCGCTGCTTGAAGCGGAACGCGCTATCGCGGCAAGCGACGTTCAGCTTGCGCCTCGCGCCAAGTCTTGCATCCTGCTCTATCTCTGGGGTGGTCCGCCGCAACAAGACATGTGGGACATGAAGCCGGAGGCCCCGGAAGGCATTCGCAGCGAGTTCAAGCCGATTGCAACGAACGTGCCCGGCATCGAGATCTGCGATCAATTGCCCCAAGTGGCGAAACACGCCGACAAGTTTTCCATCGTGCGTTCGCTGACCCACAAGAGCAACGATCATATCCCGAGCGTGTTCCATACGCTTACCGGGCGGATCGATCCAACGCTTGCCGGTGCGCCGCGTCAGCGCCGCCGTTCCGACTTTCCGATGATCGGCTCGGTCGTGTCACGCTTCTCGCCGCAAGGCGGATTGCCGGCCACAGCCACCATACCGCGACCGGTCGGTCATGACGGCGTAACCTATGCCGGCACCTATGCGGGTTTTCTCGGGCCGCAGCACGATCCGCTGGAATTAAAGCCTCCGGGCGAGGTCGATGCGCCGCCCCCGCACAGTCTGGAACTGCCGGCGGAAGTCGACGAGCAGCGTTTGACCGCCCGCTTCAGTCTGCTCGAGCAAATCGAACGCGGCCAGCGCACGCTGGACAAGTCAGGAGCCCAATCAGCGGCCGGCTTCGACCTGTTCCGAGACCAGGCGATCCGGATGTTGACCAGCCCTGAGGCCAAGGGCGCTTTGAACGTCGAGCGGGAATCGGACGCGATGCGAGATCGCTACGGCCGCAACCAGTATGGCGAGAGCTTTCTCGTTGCCAGGCGACTGGTGGAAGCGGGCGTTCGCCTGGTGACGGTGGTCTGGTATTTCATTGAGCCGAACGGCAACGTGATGAACGTCTGGGACAACCATGGCTCGGCGAGCTTCAGCGGCTACAAGATGCTGAAGCACGACTATTGCCTGCCGCCGCTCGATCGGGCGTATTCGGCGTTGCTGGAAGATCTGCAGCAGCGCGGCTTGCTCGATGAGACGATCGTGGCCATGTATGGCGAATTCGGCCGGACGCCCAAGATCAACAAGAACGGCGGACGCGATCATTGGGGCGCTGCGCAATCCGCCGTGCTCGCAGGGGGCGGGATCCGCGGCGGACAGGTTTACGGCTCGACCGACGCGCAAGCGGCTTACCCACGCGATGGCGCCGTCGCCCCGCAAGATCTGGTGGCGACGCTTTACCGGGCTCTCGGCCTGCGGACCGATCTTGAAATCCACGACCGCCAGAACCGCCCTTACCGCATCTGCGAAGGCGAGGCGTTAACTTCGCTGCTGAGCTGAGATACAGCATTCGCGCGGAACCGCCCCCCGGGCATCAACTCGCCAAACCCCCGATTCGATCAGATAGGTTGTTTGGGCGCTACTCGCGCGCCGTGCCGAACTGTGGCTGCTTGCCAAACTTCGCTTAACCGTTGCAATCGGTTTGACCGATAAGCCTCTTACGCTGCCGCGTACGGGGGGCCGGCCCGTTCCCGCCTGGCTGTGCGTTAGTTCAGTTGGAGCAGGGGTTTGCGCCATTGTTTAGCGAGGACGACCGCTGTGCGACTCTGCCTGTTGGCCAGTTTGTTTGCCCTGTTGAGCGGCTGTGCAACCATGAAAGAGTCGGACACCGCCCGGACGGGAGTCGAGCAATTGCTGATTTCCCAGGCCACCGACCACGCGCTCGACAAGGTCGACCTGCGGCCCGTTGCCGGCGCCAAGGTTTTCGTTGACACGCAGTACCTGGACTGCGTCGACAAAAACTATGTGATCGTCTCGTTGCACCAGCGATTGATGGCGATCGATTGCCGCTTGTGCGACAAGGCCGATGACGCCGACGTTGTGCTGGAAATTGCCAGCGGCGCGGTCGGCACCGATCGACACGAACTGTTCGTCGGCATTCCTGAGATTCCGCTGCCGCCCCCCTCGCCGATTGCCCTGCCCAAGCTGGCGGTTTTCAATCGCGCCAAGGCCATGGGCACGGCAAAGTTCCGAGTGGTTGCCTTCGATGCCAAATCACACCGGGCCGTGATCAATTCCGACGTCGCCCTGGCGCGATCCGACTATCGCCATTGGAGCGTGATCGGTTCGAACTCGGTGGCCAGCGGCACCGTCCCGGATGAATTGAAAAAGCAGACCGGCGAAAGCGAGTCGGCCCTTGCTTTCAGCCACATCGCCCGGAAGCAGTCGACGGAACGTTGATTTTGCCGCCCTCTCCTGCGGCTTCAACTCGGGCGGACGACACGCGCGGCGAGAGCGGCGCCCCTTGACCATCGAGCGGCGGCGTGATATTCACGCTAACGTGAAATACGACCCGCTTTTGCACATTGTGCTCTTCCAGCCGGAAATCCCCCATAACACGGGCGCCGTCGGCCGCACTTGCGTGGCGGCCGGCTGCAAACTGTGGTTGGTCCGGCCGCTCGGATTCCGCGTCGACGACTATTACCTGCGGCGCGCCGGGCTTGACTATTGGGAGCACCTGGAATGGGAAGTGGTCGACGACTGGGCGTCGCTGACTGCCCGGTTGCCGCAGCGACGCCCCTATTGCTTTACGAAGTTCGCCACGCAAAGCTATACCGCGGTCGCATTCGAGCCGGGCGACGTGCTGGTCTTCGGCAGCGAATCCAATGGTTTGCCGCCCAGCTTGAAAGACGAGCACCGCGAGCGGCTGTTGCGGATTCCGATTCGTCCGGAAGCCCGCAGCCTGAATCTGTCGAACTCGGTCTCGGTCGCCGTGTTCGAAGCGCGAAGGCAATGGAAGTTGCCCGACGCGTGAAACACCAGCCTCGGACAAGCGACGCCGAGAGCCAAGATCGCACTAACGTTACCACGTACAATCAGCAACCATTGGCGAGCCGCCGGCTCGCAACGCCTTTTGAGATAGGAAACCCATGCCGACGATTCCCGCCGCTAAGTTGAAAGAGTTTGCCCTGGAACTGCTGGTCGCCGGCGGCGTCGGCCGCGAAGAAGCGGGCCTGGTCGCCGACAGCCTGGTCGGCGCCAACTTGCGCGGTCACGATTCACACGGCGTGATGCGCATTCCGTACTACCTCGATACGGTCGCCAAGGGAGAGGTCGTGCCCGGCGCGGAATTCAAGGTGATGAAAGAGTCGCCCATGTTGCTTGTCGCCGACGGCGGTTGGGGCTTCGGTCAAACTCAGGCCCGGCGGTTGATGGACGGTCTGATCGCCAAGGCGAAGCAGAGCGGCGCCGGAATCGGCACGCTGATTCATTGCGGCCACATCGGACGCCTGGGCGAGTATTGCGAGCAAGCGGCCGAGGCGGGACTGGTTTCGATGATCATGGTTAACACGCACGGTCACATGCGCCGCGTGGCTCCGGTTGGCGGCAAGGCGCCCCGGTTGGGCACTAATCCCCTGGCCTTCGGCGTGCCGTACAATGGCGCTCCGCTGGTGCTCGACTTCGGCACCAGCGCCACGGCCGAAGGCAAGGTGCGGGTCAAACGCATCGCCGGTCAGCTTTGCCCGGACGGCTGGCTGCTCGACAGCGAAGGACGGCCGACGAACGATCCGAACTCGCTGTACGGCGATCCGCCCGGCACCATTCTGCCGATGGGCGGCACGCAGGCCTACAAGGGCTTCGGCCTGGGGCTGATGGTCGAGATCTTCGCCGGGGCGCTCTCGGGCGGCGTGACCATTCGCGAAAAGCCGATTACCCAGAACGGCAACTGCGTCTACATGCAGACTCTCGATCCGGAACACATGGGCGGCGCCGGTCACTTCGCCGCCGAAATCTCGCAACTCGTTGACTTCATGCGCAGGTGCCCGCGGATCGAAGGCGTCGATTCCATCCAATTGCCTGGGGACCCGGAACGGCGGACGTTGACCGAGCGCGGCGAGAAAGGCATTCCGCTCGACGACGGCAACTGGGGACAGCTTGCGGCGCTGGCCGGCAAGTTGGGCGTTTCGGCGCCGGCCTGAGTGCAATTTAGGCCCAAAGGGCCCGGCCAATCGCCATCAGGTAGACCGCCAGCAGCAGCCACCAGCCGAGTTGCACGACCAGCGGCGGCGCTCGCAGCAGCGACAGCGCGAACATCCCCGCCAAGGTGGCCGCTCCTGCCGCGCCGGCGAAGACCGCCGGCGGCAGGTGGCTGCCCAGGCCCAACACGATCGAAGCGAACGTCACGACCACAAACAGGCCGGTGAGCGAGAACCGCTGTTCGTTCTCGGCGCGCTCGGGCAGCAGGACGGCCCGAATGGCGTTGAACTCCTCGGGCGTTCCTGAGAGGGGAAGCGCATCGGGCCGCGGCGACTCTGGGGCCAAACGGTAAGGGACTTCGGCCGCCGGCAATTTGTCATCGAGCTCGGTCATGACCCGCAGGTCCGGGAACTGGGTGAGAAGCGAAACACAAACGGCGATGGGCGAACTTGCTGAGCGTCCGCACGTGTATTGTAGCGTCCCGCGACAAGCCCATGATAGCGTTGACCGACCCCGCATGCGGTCACCGCGGCGGACCGGCGGGTTGCGCTGGCTTCTTGGTGGTGATACTGGGGCATTTCGGCGCCATCTCGGCGTTCAGGCGAACGAATTCAAGCCACCTCGACGGCACGCTGTCTTCGTAAAAGATCGCCTCGACGGGGCACTCTGCGGCGCAGGCGCCGCAATCGGTGCAGTCATCCGGGTGAATGTAGAGCATCCTTTCCCCCTCGTGGAAGCAGTCTACAGGGCAGACCGTTACGCAGTCCGTATACTTGCAATCAACGCACGGCTGGGTCACGACATGAGCCATGACAACCTCCTCGGAAGTCTCGGGTTACTGGATGAAACGCCGCCCCACGCGGCCTCAACAGGTACATCCGGTTCTTGGGCGCCGGCCGGCCGCCAAGCGACAAAGTTTTTGAGGTTCGCGAACCGAAGCGTTTCTACCCACGTCATTTCTGAAGATTGCGCCAGACGCCGAAAGGGCCCGGCTTCGAACAGTTGCCGGAGCCGCTGGCGCCGCGGTAGGTTATGAATTGAGGCGTTTCGCCCGCTTTGGTCGAAGAAGCAAATTTTTCCGCAGCCGTAGGCCAACCTTTCATGCCGAAAGCCGACTGCCGTTCGCCGCTCGATGAGAAATCGCAACTATTGCTCGCTCGATTCCGCGCCGGCGACGTCCGAGCCGCAGAGGAAATCTACAACCGCTATGCGCAACGGCTCCTGGGAGCGGCGCGGCGCCGGTTGTCTCGCCGGCTCGCGGCTCGCATCGATGCGGAAGACGTGGTCCAGTCGGCTTACCGCAGTTTTTTTCGCCGCGCCAGCGGCGGCGATTACGAACTTCAGCGCGGGGGCGACCTTTGGCGGCTGCTCGTCCGCATCGTATTGCACAAGCTGCTCAAACAAGTAGAGCATCACACGGCTGCAAAGCGCAGCGTGCGGCGAGAAGTGGCGGCCGAGTCGCAATTGCTGCAAGCGCTTCAACTCGCTTGCCGCCAGCCGTCCGCAGAGCAGACGGTTGCGTTGGCCGACGAACTAGCCCAAGTCCTTTCGCTTCTTTCGGAGGTCGAAAGAAGCATGTTCGAGATGCGCCTGCAAGGTTGCGAATATCAGGAAATCGCCTTGGAAACCGCGCGGTCGGAACGCACGGTACGACGATTCTTCAGCAGGTTGAAGCAGTTGCTCAACGAGCGGTTTGCCGCCGCGACGGCGACGCATCGTGCGGCCGCAGTCGCCGGACCTGGCGAGGAGAGCAACCCGGAGACGCCGCTGCGTTACGACGATTACCGCTTGCTGCGGATGCTTGGCGCCGGTGGCATGGGCAAAGCCTATGCGGCCATTGACGAGCAATCAAATCGGTCTGTCGCCGTCAAAGTGCTGCACAAAGCAAGGCTCGACGACGAGCAGGCCGTTGACCGATTTGCCCGCGAGGCCCGCATCGTTTCGCGTCTCGAGCACCGGAATATCGTCAAAGTGCACGGGCTCGGGCGATTGCCCGATGGCGGACATTTCATGGTCTTCGATCTGGTCGAAGGACGAGACTTGTCGCAGGTCATCCGCCAGCGGATCGTCCAGCCCGACGAAGCTTGCAAGATCGTCGCCTCTGTGGCCGAAGCGATCGAACACGCTCATCGCCAGGGCGTGATTCACTGCGATCTGAAACCGTCAAACGTCCTGCTCGATGCTCAAGGCCGAGTTGCCGTGACGGACTTCGGTTTGGCCCGCGTTTGCGCAACCAGCGACGAGCAGCGCTCGTTTGATGACCGAGAGTACATTGCGGGCACGGCCGGCTACATGGCGCCGGAGCAGATAGACGCGAGCTTCGGCGCAATCGGTCCCCGAACCGATGTGTACGGCCTGGGCGGCATCCTGTACTCGCTGTTTGCCGGGCGCCCGCCGTACGAGGGAGCGACCGCCGACGCGATCCTGGCCAAAGTGACTTCGCAATCTGAGCGGCCGCGTTTGCTGTGTGAATTGCGAGCCGACGCATCTGCGGCTCTAAGCGAGCTCTGCGCTCGTTGCCTCGCCAAGCGGCCGGAAGACCGGTATGCGAGTGCGCGTGCTTTTGCCGATGCGTTGATACGTATCTAGCCTTCGCCGCCCGGGTCGAAGAGCACGGCATCCTGGATCAGCTTCATCTCGCGCTGGTTATGATCGTTGACGGCGTCGAGGATCGACAACAACTCCTGGCAGGCGTTGGATAGAGCTTCGTCGTCGTCGGAGTCAATTCCGTGCAGCACGTGCAGGCAGCTTCGCAGACGGCGTCGCAGGCCCTCGTGTTCCTGCCGCAACGTCTCGGTCTTGTCGTGCAGGTGCGGATGCGACTCGGTGACCACCGCCATGTAACCATCGTACTCTTCCAAGTCGAAGACGTGATCGAGGTGGCGGCGGAACGATTCGGCGATGAAACGCAAACTGGAGAGCTTGCGCGAGACATCTTCGGCGTTGAGCTGCCACTCCATCGTCGTGCGCAGCGCGCCGGCGATGTGCTTGAGCATCTCGTGCTCGATGAAGGCCTGTTGAGCGACGTCGTCTCGAACCATGATCGTCCTCCCTCCCGCTTGGGATCCGGCGGCAAACGCCGCTGCGATAAGAGTAGCTCGAAATAGCCGACGAAGGAGGCCGCCGAGCGCCGACGACTTGCACCGTCCTCGCCAGTGGCAGCGAGCCGGGCTGCCGTCGCCGCTCGTCGGCCGCCTCCATCCTCTAATTCTCGGCGATGCGGCGCAAAAGGCAAGGCGCCCGCCCCCCTGGGGCTGGAGCGGACCTTCCCGCCCAGGGCGCACATGCCGGCTGTGGCTTCAGCTCTGCCGCGGATAGGATGCGAACGTGACCGGCACGAGCGGCCGAGGCGCTTCGCTGGAGGTCTTTCCCTCGGGTCGGAGCGATTCTTCCGGCAACACGGGCGCCGGCACGGGCAGGCTTGGGTCGATCTCAGGACGAGAAGTCGGCGGCAACGGCGACGGCGACGGCGCAGGCATCGGCAAGCCGCCTTCGCTCGGCGCCGAAACCGGGGCACAACCGCGGACTTGCACCGGCACGGACTCCACGCGCTCTTCATACACCGTGCGGCAGACGGTCACCGGCGTGCGTTGCACGATCTCCTGCTCGACCATTCGGCAAACGCGTTGCGGAACCTTGCGCACGCGGCGCTCCTCGACGTATCGCACCTGCTGCACCGGCACCTTGCGCGTGTGGACGCGCGGCTCCCAGGCGGTCGTCGGGACTTGCGTTACGGTCACGTCTGGCTGCCAGACGCGCCGAGCCGTTACTCTCGGCGGGCGTTCTACCTGCACCGGTCGCAGCATCGGCGGTTTCCAGTAGTTAGAACCCGTTTTCGGATCGACGGTCCAGCCACCGGGAATCCACCTCAGCCGCGTCGCGGGCGGCCGCGGACGAATCGTCTGCTGCTCGACCCATTGCCCCTGGTCGACGGTCTGAGGCACGTAGGTCGTCACCGGTTCGTACATAGTGTACTGCTCTTGGCGCATTGCCGTTTCGACGACCGGCTTGCGGACGATGTAGGTCTCGTCTCGCCACTGCGTTTCCCAGACGGGACGCAACACCTTGGTGCGAGTTTCTTGCTCGGTGGTTTCCCACACCGGATGCGCGACGCGATACCGACGCTCCCGGAATTCGGTGTGCCACGGCTCATTGCAAATGGCCTGCTCCACGGCGGACGGATAGGCCGCACTGGGCGGCGAATTCTCGTCGGCGGTCGCCACGGCGACTGCGGCGACGCCCCACATCAAAAGGCCGGCGATCAGACGCCGGGCGATAATTGGTTCAAATGCGGACATGGTTCTACCTCCTTGCCCTCGCGAATCTCCTGGGCGGACCGCTCGAACTGGGACATTGACGGTCTCGCTACGGAACATGAAAGCGAATGGCGTGCCCGAGCTGAATGGAGCACGAGAGGCGTCAAGCCAGGCAATTTGCCGTGTCTTTGGCGGGCGGAAGGTTGCCCCAAGTTCTCTAGTTGGCCGCTCTGCGACGGGGAGATTTGTAATTCTTGCAAAGCCGCATGTGACGCGTGCGAGATGGCTCGCCCTCGCAATCGAACGGAACCAACGCGTTTAGAGACGCATCTCGGCCGCCTCGCCCAAGTGTCCAGCAGTCAACGTGTATATTCTGGCCTTGCCGAGGAAATGGGGGCGAATTTCCATTCGCTGCAAGGCGCAGGTCTTGCGGCTTGCTGAGCCCACAGCGTTTCCGATACCGTCCGATGACGGGGAAGTCGAACCACGGGCAGTTGCCGCGCATAGAATACATCGGTTGATCCCGACGGGGCGGGACGGCAAGGTAAACGGCTCTGAAGGAGGTTATCTGCCATGCACATCACCGACGAACAACGCAACGCGTTTGGCGATTGGCTCCGGCAGAAAATCGGGCGCTATGCTTGCCCGCTTTGCCAATCCAATCGTTGGTCGATTGCGGACGAACTGCTGATCCTGCATCCTGACGAGGCCTTGAATGAGCCAGCCTCGCCGACGCCGGCCATGGTGCAGGTGGCGTGCGAGAATTGCGCGCGCGTGGAGTTATTCGACGTGCGGAGGATCAGCGCCTGGCCGTCTCCGGTGCAAGACGCTTCGCACACGCTGTTGATGTGACCGGCGTTCTTACGCCGCGTTGCCGGCAGCGCACCCGGCATGCTGGCAACAACTTATCCTCGGTCGCCGCGGACTTGCACCTGCAATGCGCCGAGCATGCGCGTAATCTGCGTTTCTTTGCGCTCGATGAACGGCACGTTGTCCAGGATGATCGCGCGGCGTTCGCTGCTGGGTTGCAGGATCAACCGGCCCGAGCGGAGCAAGAGGTATTCGAAGACGTCGTCGATCTCTTTATCGATGCGCAGATGCGGCGCGGAGAATCGCTCCAGATTGCTCAAAATTCCGTGATGGTGCAGCAGCTCGTTCGGACGCACTTCCCAGTAGTCGAAATGCACGACGACGTAGGCGACGGCAAAGATCACGCCCAGCACGGCGGTAAAGGCCCAGTAAAAGGCCGCATTGGCCAGCGGCCGGAACTTGGCCAGCAGGGCCGTGACGCGCGGCAACATCTCAGGGTAGTACTCAAACAGCAACACCAGTCCCATTGCGACGGCGGCGCCCAGGAAAAACAGCGTGAGCGACGTGGTGCGCGGAAAATCAAATCCCAGCACCACGAGATTCACCGCAAAGACAGCCAGGAACAAGGTCGAGGTCATGACCGCCGGACGGTGCGCGACATCGAGCGCGTGACTGGAGAAGCTGAGGTAGATCGCCGCCGCCAGCGCAGCCAGGAACGTGGGGTAGAGAAACACGATCTTGGGGTAGGAAATCAAGATGATGCGCGCCGGCGTGTCGTCGCGGTTGGACGACGCCGAACGCTCGGAATTCGATGTTGCTTCGGTTTCGGCCTTCGATGTTTCGCTCATGGCGTCAGGAATCTCAAGGTTCTGGTGGATCGTCGTGCGGAGAATTGAAATTTCGGCGCAGATCGACTTCGTCTTGCAAGTCGCCTTCGCGAGACGAGGGCCGGGGCAGGGCAAGGAATTGCCCCGCGTCATGCTGCGTCCGCTCCTCAAGATAACAGCAGCCCTGGCGGAACTAAAGCGTTCTTTTCGGAGGCGGTCGCCTTCGCCCTCGTGCAACCTTGCGGCTCGTCGCCTCGCCAGGCCTGCGTCGGAGTTTCTCGGCGATTTGCAAGGTATTCGCCCGGTGCGGCGGAATCTTGGCCTGCGCGAGAACATTCGGGCGAGCCAATCCGTCGCTTGAGCGGCGATTGCGGGAGAAAAGCGGAGCCAACGGCAGGCCGAGGAATTCCGGGCCTGCCGGTGAAACTCGCAATGCGAGCGCTTAGAACAGCTCGCTGATCGGCTGGCCGTTGTTCTCGACGATGTAGCGGGGCCGACCGCGGTTGTCCAGGTAGGTGGCGTCCAGCGGCACGTCCATGTAGCGATAGATCGTGGCCGCAAGGTCGCTCGGCGTGACAGGGCGTTCCTTGATGGCCCCGCCGTCGCTTTCCGTGGCGCCGATCACCTGGCCGTGCCGCATGCCGCCGCCGGCCAGACACATGGACATCACCACCGGCCAATGATTGCGGCCGTCGGTGCTGCCTTGCGTCCCCATGACGGGCGTGCGGCCGAATTCGCCCATGGCGATCACCAGCACGTCGTCCAGCAAACCTCGCTCATCGAGATCGCTCACCAGCGTGGTGATGAGATGATCGAACAGCGGCAGCAGCGGGCCCAAGCCGTGCAAGATGCCGCCGTACGGAGGAATGTTGTCGCCGTGCGTATCCCACGTGCCGGAAGCCGTGTGATAGCTGAGATCGATCGTGACGAAGGACACGCCGGCTTCGACCAACCGCCGTGCGGCCAGCGCCTGCTGGCACCACAGGTGTTTGCCGTAACGGTCTCGCGAGGCCTGCGGCTCCTGAGTCAGGTCGAAGGCGTCCTGCGCCCGCTGGCCGATCACCATTTCGACCGCCTGCTGCTGGTAGCTGTTCAAGGCTTCCATCGAGCCGCTCTGGTCGAGATCGCTGCGGAGACGATCAAAGTCGCGGAGCAGCGAGCGCCGATCGTTGAGGCGGTCGGAATTCAAACCCTGCGGCAACTGGAAGACGTTCGCGCCGGACATTTGCCCGGTGTCGTTGCCGACTAGGTCATAGACCGGCAGCCGCATGGCCTGGTTGGCGATGAATGGATCGTAGCGCTTGCCCAGGTAACCGGCGAAAGCCAGGTGCGACCGCGACTTCATGAACGCTACATAGGGCGGCATGGCCGGATGATTGGGGCCGTGCATCTTGGCGACGATCGAAGCGATCGCCGGATACTTGTCGCCTTCCGGATTCGTGCGAGGGGCCGCTGCCAGGTTGGCGGTTTGAAATACGGCGTTCGGCTCGTGATTGCTGTGCAGCGCGTCGACCGAACGAATGATCGTGAACTTGTCGAGCATGGCCGCCTGCTTGGGCAGATGCTCGCAGATCATCACGCCCGGCAGCTTCGTCTGGATCGCAGAGAACGGGCCTCGATTCTCCAGCGGCCGGCTCGGTTTGACGTCCCAGGTATCAATGTGGCTCGGCCCGCCCGCCATCCATAACAAAATGACGCTCTTGGGCGGCTTGGTCGTGCGGCCGGCGCGGGCCGCCTCGCTGCGGGTCCGCAACAGCTCAGGCAGACTCAAACCGGCAATGCCCGCCAGGCCGGCCTTGAGCATGCCGCGGCGGCCGACCATCGTCAGCCCTTCGCGTTCGACGCCGTAGTAGTTATTGAAGGCGTGTTGTTGATGCACTGCTTGCCGGCAATGGATGCCTGACATGGAATACGCTCGCTGAACTCGGGTGTAGGGTGTCTGCCATCAACCGCCTGCTTAACTATCGTATCGGCAGTCGCCGATTCATCGCAAGCTGAAGCCTGCTAACCGCTGCGGATGTATGAGAGAGATTTCTGTGAGATCTGGTCCTGTCGGGGATGCCGTTCTCAATATGAGGCGGTTTGGGAAACACGGCCCCATTGCCCAACTCCCCACGCTCCAACAGGCATCAACGCTTCTCCTGAGATCGAGCCGCGGCTTCAGACTTCGCGTTCGCTTTCGCTGGGCGGAGGTTCGATGTTTTCGCCAGGTTCCGTTGGCGGCGAGTCTTCGACTAGCGCTCGCGGCTCTTCGACGGCTTCCGCCAGATCGATCGGCTCGACGGTATCCTCGCGATTAGCCTCTGCGGGCATGTCGGGCATCGCATCTGGCTCGGGCTGCACGTCGACCGCTTCGTCTTCCTCGACATACGCCAATGCTTCGTTGTGCTCTTCCTCCACCGCCTCAGGCGTTTCCGAGGGCAACTCGATCGGCGCCGGAGTTTCCTCGATGATGCGCAGCAACAGGAGCGTGCTGTCGTCGAAACGCATCTCGCCGGATTCCCGAAGCGCGAAGATCTCTTGTTGCCAGCCTTCGTCGCTTTGCTCGCAGTAGCTCCGCCAGTCGACGTCTTGGCCGGCTTGCGACTGCTGGCAGGCCCACAGCGCGATGGCGTCCGTGCACAAGACCAGCAAATCGTCAGGCAGGCAGGTGGTTTCCCAGGCGTGGAACTCCAGGAGATGATCGACCTTGCGGTCGACGCTGGCGACCACCGCCGGGTTCAGGCCGAACGCTTCCGGCTGCATGGACGGAAACATAGCCAGCGTTTCGCCGTTGCGCACGTGGAACATGCAACTGTCGCCGATGGCGAAACATCGCAGCCGATAATTTTTGGCCAGGCCGTTTTCGCCGATCTCGATCGGCGTCAACTCGATCCACAACAACGTGGTCATTGCCCCGTCGACCATTTTGGGACGCTGATACCAGGTCAAGCGACTGGAATCGATCTGACCGGACCAGCGCTGGCGCTGCTCGGCAAGCCAGGCCTGAAACGCTTCGGGATCTTCCAGCGATGGCGGCTCGTCAACCACCGCTCGCGTTAGAATGCGGGCCCAAGGACCAGAAAAGATCGCCGAGCTGACGCCGTCGGCAATCGCAGCGATGCCTCGCTCCGCGTCGAATTCGAAGGCGTCCTGATATTGGTCCGGTTCGTCGGCGTCTTTTGCCAACCAAAATGTTTGAGCGTGAAAACGCACTGCCGCGCCTCGATCTTGCCTGGAGCTGATGAACGTGAACTATGCGCGGATGCCCGCGGCTGCATTGCGGCTCACACCGAGCACAACGCATCTTTGACGCCTTCCAGCAAGACGTCGAACTTGCCGTTGACCACCATGCCGCGCGACTCCTCGGTCACGGCCGGCTTCTCTTGCGAGAGCCGGTCGCGGCTCAAGAGGGGGCTGCTGAGCTCCCACAACTTCTTCAAACACGGTTCGTCCAACGGCTCGGCGTCGGCCGGGTAAGCAAGCGATTTGTGCGGCGTTTCTGTGGCCACCACGTGATACAGCGTCGGCGCACCGGCGGCGGATTGCAGGTTCTGCAGCGGGCCGACCGCCGCCTCGATTTCCGTAACGTCAAAGGCGCCGCGAGTAAGATGGACCACGATCGGCGCCAGTCGTGCAGACGGGTGTTGCGAAAGCCAATCGCCTACGATTCCGGCGACGGCGGCAAACGCCGCTCCGGGCGAGGCGGCGGCGGTCGGCTCGAGATCGAAATAGATCGGCTTCTTGCGCGTCACGCTGACCAGTCCGCCGATGCCGTTGGAAACTTCCTCCTCGAATTGCTCCACGCGAATGGCGCCGGCGGCGAGTTCCTGCTGCGGCACAAGCGACCTGCCGGCCAGCGGTCCGTCAAACGTAGTGCAGACCTCGGGCTCGCCGGCGGAGTTCAAGCCGTAGGAGACCACCGCCGCGTCGACGGCGAGATCGCCGAGCTTCGAAATCTGCTTCAAGATCTCATTGGCCTGATCCTGCAGCTTGAAAAACGGCATCTGCAAGCCGCCGCCGTAGGGGTCGGCGGCCGAGCGATCAAGCGCCAAAACCACCAGCCCGGCCTGCTCTCCGTCCGGCAATTCTTCCGGTCCGTCGCTCAAGGGAATTGCTTCTTCCGCATAGGACGACTCGGGGCCGGGAGCATAGAGCGTCGGCGTTTCTGGCGCCGGCGTTTCGGCCGCCGGCGAGCCGCCCTTCGACGGCCAGTCTCGCGTGTGCGCTTTGACCAGGGAGAACAAGCGAATCACGTCGGCAATTTTGGCGTTGTAGATCAATCCCCGGGCGCCTTCGTTCACCGTGACCTTTGCTGCGCGCAGCGCGTCGATTAAGTGCGGCGGCAATTCGCTGGCGCGGCGGAACAAGTCACGCGCGGAGCCCATCGTCAGGTAAACAAAACTGGAAGGATAGAGCGACGGCGCCACGGCTGCGGCCGCGGCCAGGTGGGCTTGCAGCAGGATCGGCGCACCGGCGGGCGTGGAAAGTCCCATCAGCTTGTCGACCGCTCGCTGCGGATTGCCGTCTCCCGAAGCGCCGGAAGAAACGTGCACCACCAGCGGCGCGCCGGCCACGGAGTCTCCCGCTCCGGCGGACCACCGCCCGAGCAACTCGCGGCAGTAATCGTAAGCCGCAATCTGCGGCGCTTTGGCGCCCAAGGCCGGCTCGTACCAGATGGGAAACTCGACGGTTTCCTCACGCACCGAGCCAAACCCGCCTGAGGGAACCTTCCTGGTGCGGGTCTCGGTGCGCCGCGGCGCCGCGGCCAGTTCGCCCGTCGCCACGAAATCGCGGCCGGCCAGTTCGCCGGCGAAGCGGCTGCCCACGTGCACATTGCCGGCGCCGTCCGCCTGATAGCCGACCAGCGCCAAATCAAAACTGGGACCGGTCGTCAGTTGGTTCAACAGGGCGTTCACGGCCGTGGCCAGCCGTTCGGCATTGGACTTCGTTGAAGCCTTGCCGTCGCTGACCACTTCGCCCATCACGGCGCCCATGCCTGCCGATTCGTCCAACAGCAGGATGACGCATCCGGGGTTCGTAGCGGTGCTCATGGAAGAGAGGGGCTCATAACGGGTTGCAAATTGGCGGTCGACGGGAGACTTAGCGCAAGGCGCCGGGCGCCGCGGCGCGCGTGCCCATGTCGAGGAACTTGATCAAGGCCACCATGTCGGCGTTGAAGGCCATGCCGCGGGCGTTGGCCTGTAATTCAAAGCCTTCGGCCACGGCGCGGTTGAGAATCGGCTCCGGCAACAGGCTTGACATGTCGAACAGCACGCGAGCCAGATCGTCAGGCAGGATCTCGTTGTTCGCGGGGAACAAGAACGGATCGGCGGCCGTCATCGACAAGTGGCAATTGAACAGCAGTACATTGCCGTCGTCGGTCGACAGGCTCTTGATCGCATCGGCGTAGGGAATCGGATCGCCGTCCTGCGACTCGCCGTCGGTAATGTTGATCACGATCGGCGGAAAGCTCGACGAGTGCTCGCCGATCCAGTTCTCCAGAATT
This sequence comes from Pirellulales bacterium, assembly GCA_035547635.1. Taxonomy (GTDB): domain Bacteria; phylum Planctomycetota; class Planctomycetia; order Pirellulales; family JAICIG01; genus JAICIG01. Next base: position 6,678 of record DASZUP010000576.1, on the reverse strand, counting down.
TCGAAACTGTGGTGCAGCACGTTGCACATCGGCGTGCCGCCGTCGGCTTTGGGATCGACCCAGACAGGCATTTCGGCGGGCATTTCGATCATTTCGCCGGTGTCTTCGTCGGGCAGTTGCTGCATCACCTGGTCGATTCGCAACGGGTTGGCGCCGATGTCGGCGATCGAATTCAGCTCACGACCGGCCAGCGCGCCTTGCAAGGCCGACTCCAGGATCGGATTGCCCTGATTGTCGGTCCGGTAGCCGATCACGCCGATGTCCATCCAGTCCTTGATGCCGGTGTCGCCGCTGGCGCGGATCGTCATGTTCTGCAGCCAGGCGTTCAGCGCCTTGGCCAGTTCGTCGCACTTGCGCAGGCTCGAATTGCCCAGCGGCTCTTCCATGGAGTACGACTGATCGAGCAAGAACAAGAAGCAGGCCTTCCTGGCCCGGCTGATCTCCTGCGTGTAGGGCGACATGCGTGCGGTTCCTCTTCGAGGTTGAGCGCCGCCGCCGGCCGTGCGCCGGCGGCGTGTGCGCGATGACGGTTGAACTCAAGTTGCCTTGTCTAAAACCCGCTCGAACTGGCGCCAACGATCGACGACGGTGCGAGCCGTGGCGGCGGCGTCCAGAAAGGTCCACGCCCGGCACGAACGGTCGGGCTCTTCCGCGACGCCCCACTTTTCGCGGTAGGCCGTCAGCTCCTTCTGCCACTCGTCGCAGCGGCGGGCGAATTCCTCCCAGTCGCTCCGATCGCCCCCTTGCTTGATCAGCCTGGCGGTCTGCTCGTTATACTCTTGCGCCCAGGCCACGTACATCGGCGCGGCCGGAGGTTGCAGAAAACTGTCTCGCGGAATTTGTTCGTCGCCGCGAGGCTGCCGCTCGCGGTCGCGCCGGTTGGCCCAATACCTCCATTGCTCGGCGCCCGGCGGGAGAAAGAAGATGCCGATCTTCCGCTGATCGTTCTTGGTGACCGCTTCCTGCTTGCCGAGCAGGTCCTCCGGCGGCTCCAGCCGCGGGAAGCCTTTTGACAGCAGCCAATCGACCACACGCGCGCGGGCTCGCTTGCGCGTCGCATCGTCGACCTGCTCGTGGGCGACGATGGCCGCGGCCTGGACCAGCAGCGTTTCCAAGTCAGGCGGATTGGCCAGGTCGGCAATGGCCACGGCCAAGCGCAAATCGTCGGCTTTCTTGGCCAGTTGAGTCTGCAGCCGGGCCTCGGTCGGGGCAGGCGGATTGGGATGGCGCTGCAGGAACGATTCAACCGCCTGAGACAATGGGCGATCGGCCTCGCCGCTCGGCTGCCTGGCCAACAGCGCTTCGCCCTCCTGCCGATATTCGGCCCGCTTGCGCAGCAATTGGGCCCGGGCGCCCGCATCGCCATCGCGCACGCCGCTGAGCGATTCGCTGGCCAGAATCGCCAGGCATTCATCGTACCGGCCGGCTTCCAAATCGTCGGCGGCTTGTTGTAAAGAGGCAAGCATGTTGTCCTGGCGGCGATAGCCAGCCAGCTCGACTTGCAGCTTTTTGCCGCGCTCGTCCAGCAGTTTGAACAGCGCTTCGGCCCCGGCCAATTGACCGGCGGAAGCTTTGCGCTCGTCCGCGACGAACTCGCGCAACCGGGCCAGCGAATCCTCTGCATGCGTGCGGCGAGCCGATAGCGAGGCGTCGTCGGCCAGCGGCGGCGGCGCCGTTGCGGCGTACCTGGCCGCCAGGGCCCGTGCGGCCTCGGAGGTTTCCCAAGCGTCGACCAGCCGTTTCAGCCGAGCGTTTTCGGCGGCGGTCAACTCGCGGCGCTTTGCGGCAAGCAGGTCCGTGCGCTCCAGCGCACGCAACAGGGGCTGCTCGGCGGCAACCGCCGTCTCCGTATCGCGCGCCAGTTTCCGGCTAGCGGCCAGATCCGGCGCCGGCTTCGCCGATTCGGCCGGGACGGTCGGTCCCAGCGCTTCGACAAAGCTCCACGCCGTCAATCCGGCGAGGGGCAGGCAGGCCAGGAAGAGAAGCAGCGCGTACCTCATTACGGTTTGACTTCCTCGTACTCGTCCGGCTCGGGCCTCGGCTCGGGGCCGGGCTCGCCGAGGATGATGCTGTCGACGCGAAGGTTGTCCGCGACTTCTCGGTAAAGCACCGCCGAGACGGAATCAGCCAGCAGCATGAGATCGGTGGCGCCAAGCTGCCGCTCGTCAAGCTTTCTTTTCAATTCGTCTCTCAGCCGTTGCAAGCTGCGCCGCCGGCGCTCCGCCTCGGCGACGATGCGCCGTTCTCTCGCGTGCGCCTCGGCGGGCTTCAGCGGTGGTTTCTCCTCCTCCGCCTTTTTCGAAACGTCGCCCGAGTCGCCGGCAAGCAAGCTCTCCAGTTTACTCGCAGCTTCCCGCTTGTCGTTGACGCTGGCGTCGCGGGCCTGAAACCGCGCCAGCGGTTCTTCGAGCCGGCGCAACTCAGTCAGCAACTCATCCCGCTGCTTACGCACTTCAAGCATTTCCGCCGAATCCTCCGTCTGCAGCTTGAAGATCCAGACGTCGTGCTCGGACGCGTCGCGCTCGAGCGCCAGCCGTACGGCGCCCAGACCGAACTCCTCTCCCAGCCCGCGTACGAGGGCGGGCCGCCGCGGATCGTCGGCGTCGGCCTCGATTGGAAAGGTGCGATCGTCGTGCAGGTGCAGCACGCCGCGCCGCACGTGCAGGTTAAATCTGCGCAGCGGCGCAAGCGCCGGCAACCGGAATGGGGGCCGCATGGATACGGCGCCGCTTATCAAATGCAGCGCCGGCTGCTTTGCCGGAGAGCGCAATGCCGCCCAAGTCGAGCCCTTCGCCGAGCGAACCTCGAGCACGCAGGCCCGCACCCAGCGTTGGCAGGCCGCTATCGAGACGGAATCATCAGACGGCTCATGCCATTGAAACTGCACCGCATCGTCAGCCGCCGTGAAGGTCGCCAAGGCGATGGTCGCCGGAGTGGCGCCGCCGATTTGCGCCGAGACGACTAACTGGTCCTTGGACATCTCGCAGACCAGTTCCGCCGGAGCGTTCGGCGGCGTCAATTGCTCCTTCAGTTCGGCATTAGCGAGTTCGACGCCATGCAGTCGCAGCGAGGCCCCCTCAGGCCGTGCTTTCCACGAAATCAAGTCGATCGGCCGATATGCCGTTAACAGTTTCGATTGCAGCGACGGCAGTTCCTTGCAGTCTGCCATCGTCAGGGCAATCGGCGCTGTCCTTTCGCGCGCCGGCGGTGCGCCGTTGGGTGATGCAGGCGGGGACGCGGACTTGGGCCGGCCGGACTCGCCGCCGGAGGTTTGCTTCCGAGGATTTTGGGCGCCAGGCCGGTCGGCTTCCTTAACGGGCACGGATTCATCGGGATTCGGCGACTCGTTCGAGGCCGACATGCCCTCCGCGTCTTTCGGCGGCTGGCCGGCCGCGTTGTCCGCCGTGCCGCCGCGGACCGGTTTGAGGCGTTTGTTTTCAGTACCGCTTTCGCTCGGGTCACGCTCCGGCGGGACAACCGGGACCTTTCCGGCGCCAACGCTCGCAGTTGTCGAGGGCGCCAACGCATCGGGGCCGTCCGCGTCGACAAGTTTGCCGGAAAGCTGCGGAGCATTTGGAGCGGTGAACAGATTGTACGCGAGTCCAACGAGCACGATCAGCGCTGCGCCGCCCCCAAACGCGAAAAGCTTCGACTTCAGGACCGATTGCCACGCGGATGGTTTCTTCCCTCGCCCGTACTTCGATTTCTTCTTGCCGGCGGACTTGCCCCCCTTTTTCTTTCCGGCGCCGGAAAACTCCGACCAGTCGCCATACTCGAAATACCTCAACATTCTCGAGCGAACGACCGGTGGCAGAAACTCAGGCCGGCCCAGCATCGCGCGGCCGAGTCCGTGCAGGCATTCCAGCTTCTTCGTGCCGCGCATGTCGTCCTGGTATACGGTCATGGGCATGGCGCTGTTGAGCGCCTCGGCCAGGCCGCGGTAATCGGGCGGTTTGGCCCGGCGGAAAAGCGCTTGCAAGCGGTTCGACGGCGTGGCGCCATCGGCCTCTCGAATGCTCAACAGGATCGAGCGAATCTTTCGCCATTGAACAATCCGCCGCTCGGCCAGCGATGGTTCGCTGAAGTAATCGACCCAGCCTTCCAACGCATCCAGGCGAACTTCGAGTTGCTGCGGATGGTCGGGGATCTCGAACAAGAGCTTCGCCAGCCGCGGCCGCAGGACGTCATCGGGCGGAGGAAAGTAACTCCGCAATTCGTCCCGATGGTTCAGCAGCCAACTGAGGAACCGCTCGTCGTCCATGTCCTTGAAAATGCCCGCAGCCACGGCCCGCTGGGCGGCTTGCAGTTCGGGTTCGGGCCGGGCGGCCTGCAGCAGGGCCCGCAGAAACGCATCGGCCTTGTCCACAGGCAGCGTACGATACAAAGGACCGATGACTTGAGCAGGCAGGCGCGCCAGAATGCTGGGCAACAACGGCTCGCTGCGGCCGCTCAGCATGCTCTTGAGCCGCGAAACCTCGCTCCATAACGACTCGCAATGCTCAGGGAACTGGCCGACGCTGGACACGTGGAAGGCCAGCGCCTCGATCTTCGCCGAACGCGGCAAGCGGTCGGATGCCAGGAGCTCGCCAAATTTGTCCGGCGGCAGCTTGCGCAGCAGGAATTGCAGCGGCGCCTGGATGTCTCCGGCATCCGGCGCACTGGCGATCAGCTCCATCACCAGCAGTTGATTGGGGGAGCCGATCAAACCGCGGAGTTGGGGCCAGCCGACGGCATCGTTGGCCAGTTGTCGGTGGACGGCGAGTGAAAGGTAGCGAACCGCCACGTCTGACTTGCGCCAGCGCGTCTCGTCGAGCGGCGCTTCAGAGTCGAGCACCTGCGGCACCAACCGGTGGACGTCGGCCAGCAGTTCCAGATCTTCGGCCGCTTGGGCTCCGGCCGCTTCGAACCCGCTGAACAGCCGGTCGACGCCGTCAAAACCCTCGGCCAGCAGCTTGCCAACGAGTAAGGGACCGTACAGGCCTTCGGGACGGCCGTGGTCCGAGTGCCGATCCAAAAAAGTATTGTAGACGTAGCCGCGGCGGCGATACGCCTCGGGACGCAAATCGGTCGTCTCCGGAGCGTGAAACATGGTGGCGGCCAACGAGACGGGAAGCCGGTCGGCGTTCGGTTCGAAGGTCGAAAAGCTCAGACTGTCGCGCACGGCGCCGGGTGGCAGCAACCTTGCCACGCCATAAAACAGCAGAGCAGCGACCGCCGGCTCGACGACCAGCAGCAGGTTCTCCCGGCGCTGCGAGCCGAGGTTCAAAAAGCCCTGCAGCGTTTCCGTCAGCAGCTCGGCGCGCTCGGCCGGTTCGCGGAGCTTCCAACGCTCGGGAATGATCTTGCCGGGATCGTCAAATGGTTCGCCCGGCGGCGTTTTCAAGAAGGAGAGCAAAACGTCGTCGTCGATTGCCGGCCGCTTGCCGGCTTGCAACTCGCTGAGACTCTTCAACGCGGCCAGCTTGGGCGTCAGGCTGGGCGAGTCTTCGTCGATCCAAGCCGCCCCCCACAGCTTCAAGCACTCGAGCACCGGCCACGCGCCGTCGGCGCGGCGGCCAAACAGTACGTGGCCGAAGTACGAACCGGGCCGGCCGGCCGTGTCTTGCTGCCGGTAGGAAATCTGTCCCAGCACCTGCAGCTCGCCCAGCGAAGGGCAATAGAACATCCGCCGCGGCGCCGTGGCGGCTTCGAACCTCAGCTTTTCTTCGGTCGGCGTATCGGTCGGCAGATAGTAGTACAGGAAGCGTTCGACTTGCCGGTAGCAATTGCGCAGTTCTGCGCGCTCTAAAGAGCCGGCCCGCGCGCTGTAGCCCAGCACGCGCTCGGCCAGTTCCCCTTCTCGCTGCTCCAGGGCCGACGTGCCGTACGTGCAATGCGTGGCGTAAAGTTGATGGATCGGTTTCATCGGTCACGCCGTCCGGCTGGTTGTTGCGCTTCGCAAAATCTGCCTGTTCACGCGGTCGTCCCCGACTTGCTGTTCGACGAGCTCGCATGGCGCCTCAGAATTCAACTGCCGAGTCATTACCACGAGCCTCCGAAAATGCCTCTCGGGTTCCAGCGAGTCGGCTTGGCGGACGCCTCCTCGAGCTGGCCGAGCACCAGCGGGTCGCTGACGAAGGTTTGAAAACCGACGTCGACCACCGCCCACACCGCCACGTAGCCGCCTTGCCAGTCGTCCTCGACGTGCAGCAGACGGCTGCCGCCGCCCTCTTCGTAACTTCTGCGATCCACCGGAATTCGCACCAGCGTTTCGCTGCGCCGCGGATCATCGCCGGGCGCCGGATGGGGGCGACAGACGGCCAGCAGGCATTGGTCGCTGAACCGCGGCTCCGGCCACTGCCAGCAGACGCGATAAGCCGTCGCCGAGCCTGGTTCGCGGGCGACGGCCTTTCTCGCCACCGGCGGGCCAAGCCCCAGCTTCTCCGCGGGAAGAATCTCCACGGCCATCCGTTCGGCCAGGCGCTGGGCGTAGGGAGCGAACAGGTCCTGGTTGGCTCGCAAGACTTGTGCGTCGAACGCATCGCGCAGTTCGTTCGGCTGGTCATCGTTCAAGACCGCCAGCAATCGCCGCGTGGCTTTGACTTCCGCCATCGCTCCCTTGGCCGCGCGGGCCCACTCGGCCGGCAAGGGATAGTGACGCAGACAGGGCTCGTCGACCAGGTCCACGATCTTGTGCTT
>DASZUP010000575.1:0-1940 GCA_035547635.1 Pirellulales bacterium | reverse complement strand
GTGTTGGTGATCACGTATCGCCATACAGGTAATACATCAGGGGGACGGCCCCGAACTGCCTTATCAGGCGGTGGTGATCCGACAGAGCGCCATACACCCGGAAGGCAGGAATGCCAGGGCATCGAAAGGCGGTATCGACCCGCAAAACAGGGCAAATAAGGGATCCAAGTCGGGTGGCCCGCTGGTTCCTACGCAGGTCGATGCCCCCTGGCGACGAAAATGCTCTATACGTTCGCGCCAACGCGAAAGAACCAAAAGGAACCGCGCGGGGAGAAGCCACAGTTAAAGCATGCACTTTCCCTGCCAACTGTCCGGCCCCGGAACGCGAAGCCTGGTAGCGGCCTCGATTTTGTCGCGGTACCGTCACGGGCGTGCTAAAAGACGGTGCACCGCTAATCTACCGTTGCAGTTGCGAGCCAGTCTAATTGCGCGAGGTCGAAACCGCCTGCTCACTCTCAAAGAGAGTGGCCTTGGCTTAAAACGCCGTCAGGGACGTTCCCTTCGATGGTTGCGGATGAGCGAAGTGCGCGAGGTGAGGCGGCGCTCAGTCTATGACCAGGCGGGCCTTGGCAACCCGGCCATCCGTACCCAGCCGAAGCACCAGCCATTCCGAATCGATGCCTATGAACCCCCTCTCCATGCCAAGCCGGTACACCAGGTCCCATTCTCTGAAATACTCGGACGATGATGGCTCGCCGAGCAGGTCCACCACCTCGGCGCGGGTCTTGCTGACGAGCGTGCGGTGAGCGAGCAACCGATCGGCCATCGCCTGGCGGACGCCCGACTCGGCCGTCGCATCCGCCTGCCAAGCTGCCCGATCGAATGACCGACCCGGGAACCATGCCCGCCATGCGATGATGACGATCACGGCAGAGGCAATGGCGACAAGAAGCGCTGCGAGCCGCCACCGCTTCTCCATATGGCTCTCCTCAGCCGCCGAACACCCAAGCTCAGCAGCGCCTAGTTCGGCCTCCGCCGCGCTGGAGCCACGCGCGCCGCGACTCGCCCGCGCGCCCATCACTACCTCGCGGCCCTACCGTTTCTTCCCCCCGACTCCGGGCACGGCCGCGACTTGTTTCATCCACTCCGCGATTTGGCGTTCGTCGAGGTCGTCCACTGATTCGAGTTCCACGCCCCGCGTGGCCTTGCCCATAGCCACCGGCGTCACGGGCGGTACAGGCTCGAGCGCCGCACCGTTCACGAACATCAGCTTGACGTGGCCGGCGAAGCCGCCGCAACAGAAGCACCAGCCGTCGCCGACGCCATAGTACGACATGCCCCATTTCACAGAGCGCTGCAGGCCGGGAAGCGTCCTAGCTGCTAGAGCATCGATGCATTCCGCGATGCCTCGCTGCGGCTGCGGCAGGCTGGCGATGTAGGCGAAGACCGGCGTGTCGCCGACCGCAGCCTTCGCAGGGCTTGCCTTGCCGGTCACCATGGAATCCGGCAGCGTCGTGGCAGCTTTGCCTTGCGCCGCCGCGCGCTTGGCTGGTTTGCGGACTGCGGGCTTGGAGGTCTTGTCAGACTTGCGGACGGGCATGTTGGTCGCCTGTACCTCGGATATGTGTAGGCCGAACTTGTGATTCTTTGACGTATTTATTTCGATATTAATCGACCTTGGATTACGCCTCAACCTCTGATCTTCCAATCTCTCAGAGGGTTGCGGTGACTTCGGGCTCGCGAATTGAGCGAGCAATTCTCGTGCGGCAGTAACGATAGAATTCGCAGATCAAGTGTACAGCCTCTACTCGATGTGAATGCTATGCCACTGCAAGCGTTGCGCGCGGAGGTCGATGCCCTTGCGCCAAGCCAAGCTTGGGAAAGGGGGATGAGATGTAAATCTGAAACCTTTAAGCGGAACCCTGCGGGTGAAAAGCCCGTCCGGTAGCGCCTGACCAGCGGCCGGAAGCGAGTCTTGCGTGGCGTTCGGGTAATCGGCG
>DASZUP010000574.1:0-20608 GCA_035547635.1 Pirellulales bacterium | reverse complement strand
TCAAAAAGCCGAGCCGGCCGCGGATCTCCTTGAGCACCTCGGCGGCCACGATCTGCCGCGTCGGGTCGAGTTCCAGTTCGCTGAAAAAGTCGGCGGCGTCGGAGACGGCCAGCGACGAGACGTCGGGCAGCGACTTCGACTGGCCGGCGAAGTGGGGATGTCGCGAGGTGAGCGTGACGGCGCGGGCCTGCGCATTGAGCCGCGCGCCGCCGCACTCGTCGCAGCCGATCACCCGCATATACTTTTCCAACTGCCGCCGCTGCATGCCGCTCTGGCTGTTGCGGTATTTCGCCAGCAGCTCGGGAATGATCCCTTCGAACTCGCCGCCGTACTTGTGTACGCCGTTGCCGTGTTTCCAGGTGTAGGTGAGGTGCAGGTCGCCCGTGCCCCACAGCACCTGTCTGGCCAGGGCGGGGTCGAGCTCTTCCCAGGCCGTTTCCAGCAGATCGCCCGGTCCGAGTTCGTGGATCCGCTCCAGCGTCTCGGCGACGCCCTGGTAGATGTGTTTCTTCCAGCGGCCCAGGTCGGTCCAGCGGCCGATCAACTCGATGCAGCCTTGCTTGAAGGAGCGCCCCTTGTCGGGAATCAGCAGATCGATGTCGAACCCGTAAACCTCGCCCAGGCCGCCGCACTCCGTACACATGCCTTGCGGACTGTTGAAGCTGAACAGTTGCGGCGTGGGCGGCTCAAAGCTCAGCCCGCAGTGCGTGCAAGCGTAGTCGGCGGAGAGATGCAGGTCGTTGTTCGCGGTCGCGCCGCGACGCCGGGCGCGGGGACGCCGGGCGACCGGCTCTTCCGCGTCGGGGATTTCGGCTGCGGGAATTTCGGCTGCGGGAACGGCCGCCGCAGCAGGCTCCCCTTCGACCGCGACAATTAAATTGCCGCCGCCGACTTTCAATGCCAACTCGACCGCTTCGGCCAGCCGAGGCCGCAAGCCGGGGCCCGCCTTGAGCCGATCGATCACCACTTCAATATTGTGCCGCATCTGCCGATCGAGCCGGTGGTCGGCGCTGAGCGAGACGATCGCGCCATCCACGCGCGCTCGGGCGAAGCCCTGCTTGCGCAGGTCTTCGAACAGATCGCGATGCTCTCCCTTTTGCGCCTTGACCACCGGCGCCAGCACCGAGAACTTCGTCCCGGCGGGCAGTACGCCAATCCGGTCGATGATCTGTTCGCGCGTCTGGGCCGTGATCGGGCGGCCGCACTTGGAGCAATGCCCCTGGCCGGTGCGAGCGTAGAGCACGCGCAGGTAGTCGTAGATCTCGGTGATCGTGCCGACGGTCGAGCGCGGATTCTGGCCGCTCGACTTTTGCGAGATCGAAATCGAAGGGCTCAGGCCCGAGATCAGATCGACGTCGGGCTTGGGCATTTGCCCGAGAAACTGCCGGGCGAAGCTCGACAGGCTCTCGACGTAACGCCTCTGCCCTTCGGCATACAACGTATCGAACGCCAGCGAGCTCTTGCCTGAACCGCTGACCCCGGTCAGACAGATCAGTTGATTGCGCGGGAGTACGAGATTGACGTCGCGCAAGTTATGTTCGCGCGCGCCTTTGATGACGATATCGGCAGCAGCCATGAGGGACGCTTGGGGCGTGGAAATCCGTTTCGGGAGAGTCGTGAAAGCGAACCCTGGATTGTAGGAGACGGGCGTACAGCACGACAAGGGCGAGACCAAGGGGTGCGGCACTCCCCGGGGCGAGACGAGTCGCCTGCGCATTTCCGGAGCGAAGCCTTTCGCACACAAAAGCCCCGGCGCTCGCCGCACCGTCGCCGGGCCGATCTTTCACGGCGCCATAAATGTGAGATTCTTTTCATTTTCTTATTGCTTTTCCATTAAAAACCCGTAGTATCGATGGTTAATGGGCGGCCCCCCATTTTGTCTCATTCGGCTACTTTCTCTGGCCGCTCGCCCGCCGCGCTTTCATCAGCGCACGTCCCCCCAACGGAACCGGAACAAGAAAAATCTGCGAGAGGAGAGGTTAGCACGTATGCAATCCGTACGTTTGCGCGCTCGGTCGGCGTTCACGCTGGTCGAGTTGCTGGTCGTCATCGCGATCATTGGCATTCTGATCGCCCTTTTGCTTCCCGCCGTCCAAGCCGCACGCGAAGCGGCTCGCCGCTCGCAGTGCACCAACAATCTCAAGCAGATTGGTTTGGCGTTGCAGAACTACCACGACATCCATAAGAAGTTTCCGCCGTCGTGCTTCAATCAAGGCTGGACCAACGGCGGTTCGATCAGCCCCGCCTACGATCCTGGGCAGACCGTCATGAATACGCATGGCTTCACCGTGCTGCTGCCGATGCTCGAGCAGCAGGCGGCTTATAACCGGTTCAAGTTCTATGCCGCCGCGGGCGCCTGCGTCAGCGGCGGCGGCGGCTACCCGCTGGCCGGGGGAGATCCGTCGGCCACCGGAAACGACCAGGTGATGGGCATGTTGTTGCCCGTCTTTCTCTGCCCCAGCGATTCAGGCTCGCAGACCGTCAAGCCGAACGATGCCAACTACGGTATTTCCGCCAGCAGCAGCGTAAAGGGCGCCAAGACCACGTACGACTTCTCCACGAACCCTGGGAATGAGATATACAACATCAACTCGTGGAAAGGCGCGGCGAAGAACACGCGGTCGATGTTTGGCGTCAATAGCGACGCCAACATGGCCATGATTACCGATGGCACCAGCAGTACGATAGCGATTGCCGAGACAACGCTCGAACAGGAACTCTCGCCGCACGCCTGGGGATTCCGCGGGTTGTTCATGTGCGGCGTCTCGCCGGTCATGGCTTTGAGCTATCCGCCTTATTCGGTTCCGATCAACAACTGGCACCAAGGCTGGGGTACCGCCAATTTTCCAGCCGGCAAGCTCGGCGGCTACGGCTGGATGGGAAGCCTGCATCCGGGCGGGGCCCAGATGGCCACCGCGGATGGTTCAGTTCACTTTTTGGCTGAATCGACCAACATCGTCACGCTCCAACGGCTGAGTTGGATCGCCGACGGCACAACCGCGGGGTCCTTCGAGTAAAGAGGCTTGCCAGACCGCTGGGGTGGCGACGCCTTCCGCCGCAGCGCGCTGTCGACCATGTCGCGCGGCGGCTTCCGTTTGTCTCTGCCGCCAAGAAAAGAGATCCTGAGAAGAGGAGTGCGTTTAATGTCGCGCATTTTGATCAGTTCCTTATTTCTTGCCGCCGCGGTTTTGGCCGGCGGCTGCAGCCGCCCAGGTCCGGTCCAGGAGGCGGAACTGCCCGTCACAGGCAAGGTGACGCTTGACGGCCAACCTGTAGCCGGCGCGACGGTCATGTTTCAGGCCACCGCGACACTCGCGACATTCGGCGGCGTCACGGGCGAGGACGGCGTGTATCATTTGCAGACGGCCGAGAATCGCATGGGAGAATGCAAGGGCCCTTGCCGCGTCAGCATCAGCAAGTTCCTCAAGTCCGATGGCTCGCCGCTCGGAAAAGACGAAGTGCCGTTCCTGGTCGGCGCCACGGAGAGCTTGCCGCGCGAGACATCGACGCTGGAGACGACGACTCTTACCGCCGAAGTCCCAGACGGCGGCGGCACGTTCGATTTTGCGTTGACCAAAAAGTAAGCCGCGGCGCCGCAAAACGGTACTCGCTCATTGCCTCGCCTGATTTACGGTCGGCGCGGCTTGGCCTGACCTTTTCGCGGGCCCGCGCCGCCGTTCGGGTTTCCGCCAGGCTTAGTCGCGCCTTTGGCGGCGGCAACTTCCGGCGGTTCCATGAAGCGTCCCTGGTCGTCGCTTTCTTCCAGCCATCTTTCCAGCACGGCCCGTAACCGTTCCAAAGCGGCCTGGTCTTTTGGATCCTCGGAACCCACGAGGTTGTGGATCTCGTGCGGATCCTGCTCAAGGTCGTAAAGCTCTTCCGGCGGCATCGTATCAGCCGTCAGCAGCTTCTGGGCCGTGGTGAGCTTGCCTTGGGCGTCTAGTTCCTTGAGCAGGTTCCAGACCGGGTAGCTCCGCTCCTTGTAGTCATTGGTCTGCAGGAACGGTCGATCGGGAGTGAAGTTGCGGATGTAGCGATAGCGGGCGTCGCGCACCGTGCGCAGGCGGAACACGGTTTCATCGCAACGGTCCCGAGCGCCAAACGCGTACTGGCGCGGCGCTTCGGCATGACCGCCGAGGAAAATGCGGCCTTGCATCTTGGCCGGCTTTTTGACTCCCGCCAGGTCGAGCATCGTGGGGGCCAGATCGATCGCCTCGATGAACCGGTCGTCGACCGAGCCCGGGCGCCAACCGGCTGGCGATGCAATGTCCTTCGGCCAGCGGATGATCAACGGAATGTGCAACCCTTCTTCATAGCAGAACTGCTTGCCCCGCACGTGCGCCTGGCCGTGGTCGCCAAAGAAGACCACGATGGTGTTGTCAGCCAGCCCTTGGTCCTCGAGCAACTCGAGCACTTCGCCGATCTTGCGATCCAACTCGCTGGCCGCGTCGAGATATTCGGCCCAGTCGGCTCGCGTCACTGGATGGTCGGGGTAGTACGGCGGAATGAGCGCCTTGGCCGGGTCAGCCCGCTTCGGCGCGCGGAACTTGCGGTGCGTCTCCTGGAAATTGATCTGGGCGTAGAACGGCTGATGGCTCTTCAGCTCGCTCCAGTCGTTCGAGTCGAACGCTTTGCCGTAGCTGAAATTCCAGTCGGTCTTGCCCGTACCGCGGAAATCGCAAGGGGCGGGGAGCTTTTGAATGTTGGCCGTAAAGTAGCCGCCATCGCGGAGCCAATCGGTAAACACGCGCACGCCGCCGGGCAGTTGATAACCATCGTCGCGGTGCGAGCGATGGTTGTGCGCGCCGATGGTCGTTTGATACATGCCGGTCATAAAGGCCGAGCGGCTCGCCGAACAGACCGGCGCCGTGGTGTAAGCCCGCGTATAGCGAACGCCTTGTTCGGCCAGCCGGTCCAGATGCGGGCTGAAGACTTGCGGCGTGCCGTAGCAGGCCAGTTCGGGACCGAAGTCCTCGGCGATCAGCCAGAGGATGTTCGGCCGCTCGCCGGCCGATGCTGCGGTGGCGAAAAACACAGCGACGAACCCTGCCGAGAGGCGCAACGGAATTCGAAACATGAGCTACCTCGAACGAGTTTGCGACGAGATGCGAGCGACTACTTAGAATCGGGCTTGGGTTTGAAGTCGGGATTGGGCGTCGGCATGGCGGCCTGTACTTCGCCACGCCAGGCGTGCAGTTGCCGCCGCAGTTCGGCGGTCTTGGCGGGCTCTCGTTCAGCCAGGTCGCGCTGCTCGCTCAGATCGGCGGCCAGGTTGAACAACTCGACATGATCGTCTTCAAACCATTCGACCAGTTTATAGTCGCCGTCTCGCACCGCGCCGCTCGGGCTGCCGCCCTGGTTGCCGTAGTGCGGATAGTGCCAGAACAGGGACCGGGCGGCAATCTTCTCGCCGCGCAGCAGCGGCGCCAGGCTGACGCCGTCAACGTGCTGCTTCGGCCGTGCAGGCAGGCCGGCCTGTTCGAGCATTGTGGGATAGAAATCGGTGCTGATCACCGGCGCGTCGCAAATGCTGCCGGGCTTGGCGACGCCGGGCCATTTGACGATCAACGGTTCGCGCACGCCCCCTTCGTACATCCAGCCTTTGCCCGCCCGCAATGGAACGTTCGATGTGGGCGAGCCTTCCGAGGTCGACAATCCGCCGTTATCGGAAGTAAAGAAGACCACGGTGTTCTCGTCGAGCCCTCGTTCGGCCAGCTTGTCCAGAACTCTGCCGACGCTTTGATCGAGACTCTCGATCATGGCGGCGTAGACCGGCTGATTCTGGATTTGTCTCGCCTGCCGTTTGCCTTCGGGCAGAAACGCGGGTCCGCTCGAGGAAAGCCTGGCCGCTTTGGCGCGATACTTTTCGATCGTTTCGCGCTTGGCCTGTTGTGGGTTATGCACCGCGTAATGAGAAAAGTAGAGCAGGAAGGGGCGCTCGCCGACCGAATCAAGGAACTTCAAAGCTTCGTCGGTTAGACGGTCGGTCAGGTACTCGCCCTTCGGTCCGTCGGTCAAGGTCGGAATGCGATACGGGCTGAAGTAAGACGGCGGAGCTCCTTTCTCGCAGCCGCCGACGTTGAGTTCGAAACCTTGCTGATCGGGATAAAACCCTGGCCCGCCCAGATGCCATTTGCCAAAGAATGCCGTGGCGTAGCCCGATTCATGCAGCGCTTCGGCCAACGTCACTTCTTCCAGCGGCAGATGGTGGAGATATGGCGCCGGGTTGAGCTTGCCGCGTCGCGCGCCGGGAATGTAATCAGTCAGGTGCAAGCGAGCCGGATACTTGCCGGTCACCATACTGGCCCGGGTGGGCGAGCAGACCTGGCAGGCCGCGTACGCGTTGGTGAACCGCGTGCCTTGGCTCGCCAGGCGATCGAGATTTGGCGTTTCATAGAAGGTACTGCCGTAGCAACTCAGGTCGCGCCAACCGAGATCGTCCGTCAGAATAAAGACGAAATTGGGCGATTTGACCTCGGCGGCATGACTCGCCGCGCCGCACGCCAGCAGAACGATCGTAGACGCCAACGCTGCCAAACGTTTCATGGTTTGTTTCCGCCTTGCACCCGCGCCTTTCGGCCTGGCGCTGTTTACGCTTTTTCGAAAGTTATCCGGGCTCAAAGCAGCAGGCGCCTTCCATGTGCCGTCCGCTGGCGCCGCAGCAGCACGTTCCATTTTGCACCGACCAGCACTACGATCGTTCCACAGACGCCGGCGACGGCATACGGAATGTGCCTGCTCCATTGGGCGCCTACCCGGCGATTCTGCATGGTAACTGGGGGCCACTTCAAGATAAACCGTTCAGGCGGCCTTTCTCTGCATGAACTGAACGGCCGGCGCCGCCGCAACCAACGGTTGCGCAGCGCTATTTGGCCGCCATCCGCAACGCGCCGTCCAATCGAATGACGCTGCCGTTGAGCATGCGGTTCTCGATGATATGCCGGGCCAGCGCGGCGAATTCGTCCGGACGGCCGAACCGCGCCGGAAACGGCGGCTGACGGGCCAGCGATTCACGCACGTTCTCCGGCAGGCCGGCCATCAGCGGCGTGTCGAAGATGCCCGGCGCAATCGAGACGACGCGAATGCCGAACGACGCCAGCTCGCGGGCAATCGGCAACGTCATGCCCGCCACGCCGGCTTTCGAGGCGGCATAAGCTGCCTGCCCGATCTGTCCTTCGAACGCCGACACCGACGAGGTGGTGACGATCACGCCGCGCTCGCCCTGCTCGTCGGCTTCCCCCGTGGCCAATGCCGCCGCAGCCAGCCGCAACACGTTGAACGTGCCGATCAGGTTCACGCTGACCACTTTGGCGAACACGTCGAGGTCATGCGGACCTTGTTTTCCGACCACGCGACTGCCGGCGACGATGCCCGCGCAATGCACCACGCCGGCAAAACGGTCCCAACTGCGGGCTGCATCGACGGCCGCCGCCACGCTCGTCTCGCTGGTCACGTCGGTCTCGACGAAGCGAACCGCCTCGCCAAGTTCCGCGGCAACGTGTTCTCCCAGGGCGCGATTCACGTCGGCCGCCACGACGCGCGCTCCCGCGGCTGCCAGCATCCGTACACAGCCGGCGCCCAGGCCGGAACTGCCGCCTGTGACAAGAAACGTCCGATCTGCAAGCTCCATGTCGATCCGCTCCTTCTGTTCATTCCTGCGGTTTTGGCGGCTCGTCCTCGCAAGCATCCAGCGACGTTCGCGTGATCAGCCGCGCCGAGCGATTGCGAGTCCAGTAGTTCCAGGCCCATTGGGTCAGCACCAGCAGTCGATTCTCGAACCTCGCCAGGAAAGCCAGGTGGATGCACAGCCAGGCCAGCCAGCCCCAATAGCCCGAGAGCTTGAGCCAGCCCAGATCGGCCACGCCCGCGTTGCGACCGATCACGGCCATCGAGCCCTTATCATGATAATGAAACGGCTGCGGCGTTCGCCCCGCCAGGCGGTCGGCAATTGCTCCGGCGACATAGCGGCCTTGCTGCATGGCCACGGGCGCCACGCCCGGCAGCGGCTCGCCCGTTTGATGGGTGAAACAGGCCATGTCGCCGATTACAAAAATCTCTGGATGGCCGGGCGTCGAAAGGTCGGGCTCGACGATGATCCGGCCGCTGCGGTCGGCGGGCGCCTGCGCGGCGGCCGCCAGCTTTTTGCTCAGTCCGGCTGCGCGAACGCCGGCGGTCCAGAGCACCGTCGCCGCATCGATGGTTTCTTCGCGGTTGTTCTCTCGGACGGTGACGCAATGTGGTTGAATGTCCGTCACGACCACCTGCGTGCGCACCGTCACGCCCAATTGCTGGAGAGATCGCTGCGTCTTCTCGGATAGTTCGGGGACAAAGGGCGGCAAGACGCGCTCGCGCCCTTCGAGCAGCAGAATGCGGGCTTCGGCCGGATTGATCGAGCGAAAGTCTCGCTTCAGCGTATGATGGGCCAACTCGCCCAACGCGCCGGCAAGCTCTACGCCCGTGGCGCCGCCGCCGACGATCACGAAGGTCATCCATTTCCGCCGCTGCTCGGCATTGGGTTCGCGCTCCGCATTTTCGAACGCGGTCAACACGCGGCGGCGGATCTCGGTGGCGTCTTCGATCGATTTCAAACCCGGCGCCAACGTGCGCCATTCATCGTGACCGAAGTAATTGAACTGGGCGCCGGCCGCCACGATCAGCGTGTCGTAGGCGATCGAAGGCGAGCCGCCGTCCGGCGAATCCAGCAGCACGCGGCGCTGGGCGACGTCGAAATCGACCGCCTCGGCCAGCAGCACCTCGGTGCGTCGTTCGCCGCGCAGCAAGGCGCGCAGCGGCGAGGCGATATTCGCCGGCGACAGGCCGCCCGTGGCAACCTGGTATAGCAGCGGCTGGAACAGATGAAAGTTGCGCCGGTCGAGCAAGGTCACCGTAACCGGAGCGCGGCTCAGCGCTCGGGCCGCATACAGGCCGCCGAAACCGCCGCCGATAATGACCACCCGGTGCAACGACGGAGAAGTAGCTGGCACGCTTGTCCCTCCTTGGCGAGTGTAGTCGTGGGCCGGTCGATCAGCCCTGCGTCACACGAGCAGCGCCGCCTCGGCCGCAAGTCCAGGACCGAAGCCGAGCATGACGCACGGCCGCGGCGCCGTCTGACGGCGCAGACGCTCCAGTATGAACAACACCGTGGGCGAAGACATGTTGCCGCACTGCGACAGCACTTCGCGCGAGACGCCCAGCGCCTGCGGCCCCAGACCGAGCGCCTCTTCGACGGCGCTGAGAATGCGCGGCCCGCCCGGATGCACGGCCCACGAGCCGACGTCGGCCAGGCCGAAGCCTTGCCGCGCGAGCCATGGTTCGAACCAGCCGCGCAGCCGTTGCTTGATCAAGTCCGGCACGCGGGGCGAAAGCTCCATCTGGAAGCCGTGATCTCGAATCGCCCAGCTCATGGCGTCGGTCGAATCAGCCAGCAGGCAGGAAGCCGTGGCGGCGGTCTGCCAAGAGCGTTTCTCGTTCGTTCCGCCGCCGACAAGGGCGCCCGCCCCGTCGCCAAAGATGGCGTTGCCGACGAAACGTCTCGGATCCCACTGCACCTGAAAGTGGATGCTGCACAACTCCACCGCACACAGCAGCACGCGAGCCGAAGGATCGCTTGCCATCAGTCCCCGAGCGACGCGCAAACCGTTGATCGCCCCGTGACAGCCCATAAACCCGACGTGTACGCGCTCGACGGTCGGCGGAAGCCCCAGCCGCCCGATCAAGGCAATATCGACTCCCGGCGCGGCAAAGCCGGTACACGATACGGTCACCAGGTGCGTGATCGCATCGGCCGGCGTTTGGGCGTCGTGCAAGGCGGCTTGCGCCGCTCGCAATGCCAGCGGAAAGGCGTGTTCCTCATACATTCGCATGCGCTGCTCGGTCGTCAAGCTCGTCGGCGCCAGCGTGGCCACGCCCCCCTCGCCGTCCTCCACTTTGTCGTGCTCGTCAATCTGGCAGTAGCCGAGAATCGCCTGATGCGGAAAAACCGTGTACCGCGTTTTCACCCCCGAACGCCGATAAAGCACGTTCAGCGTGCGCGCCTGCTCCTGGCTGCTGCAGCACACCTGCTGCGCCAGTTCCGACGCCTCTTCCTGCTTCATGCAGTTCGGCGGTAACGCCGTGCCCACTCCAAGTATGGTAAAATCCATCAGGGTTTCTCGCTAAGTTGTGATCCGTCCGTCGCCGCTCGACCCATTGCGGCCTTGGAAGGACGGCACAGCGTCTCTTCCTTCTCGGGGACTTCTTCCTTACCGGTAACATTCTCCTGGCACGTGGCATTAGCACGCTTGTGGATCGGAGCCCGATTAGGAACTCCGAATATTCACTCCCCACTCAGCAACGCTTATGCCATTCGTCAGGTTAATCCGCGTGACGTCTCTCCGCACTCGTTCCAAAGCTTTGTACGGCCGCCGGGGCAGACAGTCACAGTTTTTCCGCTGCACCTCGCGCCCCACGCCAGCAGGCCAGGAAAGCGGCGCACTACCGGCAAGCTAACGGCAACCGCGGCCGGATGCATGGCCCAGCGGGCGATCGCCGCGGCGGCTCGGATCCGCGGCGCAAAAGCTTTCAGCCAGGCCGCCGAATAATCGCCTCCAACGGCGTCTCGCGCAGCGCATGAGGTCCGTGCCTCGCTGGCCGTCAGGCGTTCGGCCAGCAGCCAGGCGGCTTGCATAGCCATGCTGATGCCTTCGGCCACGACCGGATGCGCTTCACCCGCCACGTTGCCGACCTGAAAGATGCCGCTGCGATAGCCGCCCCGAATTCCCGGCCGGATCGGGCCGGCGGAAAGCCAGGCCTGGTCGCGCTGCGCGCCTGCCAGCGCGTCGTGAAGCACCGGGCACTCGGCAACCAGATGCTCCAGCACCGCTTCTCCCGCGCTCTTGCCTTGCCGGTCGAACGAGGCGAGGCGGTCGCGGCGAAGACAGCACGAAAGGCTCACGCGTCCCGAATCGCCGTATACCAGCCCGCCATAACCGTCGCGAAAACTGATCAGCGGCATCAGGTCGACGGGCAAGGCCGTGTGGCGAAAATTGGCTTTGAATCCGAACAACTCGCCGCCGCGTTTCGGTCGCCGGGCAAGCTGCGTCGGCAACTTGCCGTGGACCCACGAGCCGTGCGCCGCCACGATGATCGGCGCCCGCAGCACGCGTCGCGCGTCGCCGGACTGCGAAACGGCAAGGCAGCGAAAATGGTTCCCTTCCGGCTTCAGTTCCACAGCCTCCCAGGGCTGCAGCACGCAGGCCCCGTCCACTGCGGCTTGCTCCAGCAGCAAGGCGTCAAGCCGTTCTCGGCCCAGTGCGCGGCCCCAGCGAGCCACCCCGCCAGTCCGGTGTTGCGGCAGTTCAACGCAGATCGACGAGCGGCCGGCAAACAAGCCGACGCGGCGCACGTCGGGGCCGGCGTTGTGGCCGAAGGCCGCCGCCAGTCCCAGGGCCTCGAACAACGGCCAGTTGGTGGCCGAAAGGTATTCGCCGCAGACCTTTCGCCGCGGAAAGTCTTTCTGTTCCAGCACCGCGACCGACCAACCCGCCCGCGCCAACAGCGCCGCCGTAGTGGCGCCGCCCGGGCCGCCGCCAATAACCACCGTATCGAAATTCTCGACAGCGGTTTCCATGACGGCGTCTCTCAGGTTGAGCGGTTCAGTGACTTGCGAATGTCGTCTTTTCTCGCGAGAAAAACCAGCCCCCCAACGGGCAGAGAGACATTACGGGCGCCGCCAGGCGAGCAGATAGCGGCACGGCCACCGCCGCTCAATGGTGACGTCCCGCAGCCCCGCCTGCCGGCACAAGTCTCGCGCCTCCTCGCACGTGAAAGCGCCTTCCACCGAGCGAGGTCCATCGACATGGACCACGTCGCAACGAGTCAGCGCCCGAACCGCCAGGTGCGCCAGCGCCAGCCCTGCCGGACGGCGTTCGAGATCATTGACCAGCGCCAGATTCTGAGCGGCGGCGGCCATTTTCCGCAGCAACTCGACCGCTTTCGCTTCGTCCAAATGGTGCAGGAATAATGAACTGGTCACGATATCGTACCCTTCCGGCAGGCCCTCGCCCAAGGCGTCGCAGCGGAAGAAGCGTACTGGCGCCTGTGCTCGTTCGGCGCGGAGACGTGCATGCTCCAGCGCCCGTTCACTGATATCGCAGCCGGCGACTTCCAGTCGAATCCCCTCTCGGCGAGCCTTCCGCCACAAGGCCGTCGGCACGTCTCCGGCGCCGGTCGCTACGTCCAGCAGGCGCCACTGGCGCTGCGGATCTTGCCGAACGAGTCGCCGGATGGCCGGCCATAGGATCCTCGCGCTGCCGCTCAAGAAGTTGATCCGGGCCAAGGCCGCCAGCGCTCGCTGATGCCGCGCGGCATCGAGCTCCGGCTGGTCCATCAATTCGTCTTGCAGGCGCCGTTGCGATACGTCAAATGACCGGATCATGTTTCCTGCCGTCCGTAAGTTGCGGCTCGCCCTCCAGCCGGGCGTGCTCCGCCTGGTCGCGGCTGACCCAGAATTCTAGCAGAGCCGGCCGCCGAGCAGGCAAGGAAACTCGCGTCCGGTCGATGTCCCGTTCGTCTCCGGAATCTCAGAAATTTTGCAACGTTCCGCTCGGCGCCGCGTTTTATTCTCGAGAGAGCCGCGCCTTTCCTGCGGGTCGCCTGATCTTACGGCCCTCCGCTTGAGGAGCAGAAGCATGAAACGTTTCGCAATCCTGTCCGCCTTGCTTGCCGCCGGGTTCGTGGTTCACGCGTCGACGAAAGCGACGGGCGGGGGGCCTGCCCGGATCGTCGTCAGTAATGACTCAGACAGCCGCCAGATCGCCGACATCCGCGAACGCATCGACAAACTCCAAGCGGAACTGGACGGCCTGAAAGCGCAACTGAAGGCCCTGGAAGCCAGGCCGCCGACTTTCAGAGTTCCTCCCCAGCCGCGCCTGCCGTCCGGGCGGCCGATTCCGCCGAACTGGGAGCGGCGCGAGTTCAACGGTCAGGATGTGTATATCATCCCGTTGGACCTCCCCATAGCCGCAGGGCCGCCTGGGCGACTAGAATGAAGTTGCGCCCCCTGAAAGGCCGTGTTCGTTTGCACGTCCCCTTGCCCCTGACGGCCAAAGGCTCGCATGCCCGCCCCTGTTTCGCCCACGATCGATCTCTCACTGCCCGTCCTCGGCCAGCCGCTGCGCGCGCCGGCCGCGCCGCTGCCCATGACCAGGGCCGAAATGGTCGAGCGAGGCTGGGACGAAGTCGACGTGGTGTTCGTCACGGGCGACGCCTATGTTGACCACCCGAGCTTTGCCATGGCGCTGCTGGGCCGGCTGCTGGAGAGCGAGGGCTTTCGAGTGGCCATTCTCAGCCAGCCCGATTGGCGCTCGTGCGACGCCTGGCGGACGTTCGGCAAGCCGCGGCTGTTCTTCGCCGTCAGCGCGGGCAACATGGACTCGATGATCAACCACTACACGGCCAACCGCAAGGTCCGCAACGACGACGCCTACAGTCCGGGCGGGCGGATCGGCCGCCGGCCCGACCGCGCCACGTTGGCTTACTGCCAACGCTCGCGAGAAGCTTATAAGGGCGTGCCGGTCATTGCGGGCGGCGTCGAGGCCAGCCTGCGACGCATCGCCCATTACGACTATTGGAGCGACAAGGTCCGCCGCCCGATCATTCTCGACTGCAAGGCCGACCTGGTGGTGTTCGGCATGGGCGAGCGGCCGATCGTCGAGATTGCCCATCGCCTGCACGCCGGCGAGACAATCCGCGACCTGCGGGATTTGCGCGGCGTGGCCTATCGTTTGGGCGCCAGTGAAACGCCGCCTGACGAAAATACGATTACGCTGCCCAGCTACGAGCGCGTCTCGACCGACAAGCGGGCCTTCGTCGAGATGACGCGGATCTCGCATCATGAGACCAACCCGCACAACGCCAGGCGGCTGGTGCAGTACCACGATCGCGAGGCGGTGGTCGTCAACCCGCCGGCGCTGCCGCTGGAACAGGCGGAGATGGACCGCATCTACGGCCTGGCATACACGCGCCGCCCGCACCCCAGTTACGGCGAGCAGCGCATTCCGGCCTATGAAGTGGTGAAAGACTCGGTGCAGATCATGCGCGGTTGCTTCGGCGGCTGTACCTTCTGCTCCATTACGGCGCACGAAGGCCGCATCATCCAGAGCCGCAGCAAAGACTCCGTGCTGGCGGAAATCCGCCAGATGAAGGACGACCCCAAGTTCACCGGCGTGGTCAGCGACATCGGCGGCCCAACGGCCAATATGTACCAGATGCGCTGCACGCGTCCGGAGGTCGAGGCCCGCTGCCGCCGGTTGAGCTGCGTTCATCCGACGATCTGCAAGCTGCTGGGCACGGACCACGGACCGCTGATCGAATTGATGAAAGAAGCCCGCGAAGAGCCGGGCGTCAAGAAGGTCTTCGTAGCCTCGGGCATTCGCATGGATCTGGCTCGGCGCAGCCCTGAGTACATGCGCGAGCTGGCCGCGCACCACGTCGGCGGTCACTTGAAGGTGGCCCCCGAGCACGTCGATCCGGGCGTGCTGGAGCTGATGAAAAAGCCGGCCAACGACGATTTCCTCGGCTTCGACAAGGAGTTCAAGAAGGCCTCGAAAGTCGCCGGCAAGAAGCAGTACCTGGTTCCTTACTTCATCGCCAGTCATCCGGGGAGCGACCTGGACGCGATGATCGAGCTGGCGTTGTTTCTCAAAAGGAACCACTACCAGCCCGACCAGGTGCAGGATTTCATCCCCAGCCCGTTCGACCTGGCGGCGTGCATGTATCACACCGGCATCGATCCGCTGACCAACAAGCCGGTGTACATTGCCAAGCATTTGCGCGACCGCAAGCTGCAGCGCGCGCTGCTGCAGTTCTTCAAGCCGGAGAACTATTTCGAAGTCCGCCGCGCGTTGGAGCAAGCCGGCCGGCAGGATCTGATCGGCGCCGGCTGCGATTGCCTGATTGCCGACCAGCCGCCCAAGGCCGCGCTCGACAAGCGGCGCCGCCGCGCCAATCGCCAGTTGAGCGAGCAGCGCGAAGGGGACCATATTCGCTCCAAAGCCGACGGCGGCTATCGGCCCCATCGGAAGAGTTCGCAGCGGCGTTCGAAGAAGAAATGACGCCCATCACCAGCTTGCAGAACCAGCGTGTGAAAGACGCGATCAAGCTGCGCGATCGCCGGCAACGCACCAGGCAAGGACGCATGCTGATCGACGGGGCGCGTGAACTCAGTCGGGCCATCGACGCCGGCGTCGAGTTGCTGGAAATCTTCGTCTGCGAATCGTTGTGCCATACCGACGATGCGCGGCGTCTGTTGCCGCGGCTGGAAAGCTCGGGCGCCGAGCTGTTGCCGGTCACGCCCGAAGTGTTCGCCAAGCTGGCTTTCGGTGACCGGGCGGAAGGAGTGTTGGGCGTGGCGCGAACCCCAACGCCGCGTCTCGACGGTCTGCGGCTGCCTGACGAACCGCTCGTGGCCGTAGCGGAAAACCTCGAAAAGCCGGGCAACCTTGGCGCCGTGTTGCGCAGCGCCGATGCCGCGGGCGTTTCGGCCGTGCTGGCCGCGGGCGGCGGCACAGACCTTTACAACCCGAACGTTATTCGCGCCAGCCTGGGGACGATCTTCACTCTGCCCGTCGCCGCGGCGCCGACGCCGGAGGTTGTCGCCTGGCTGCGCGAGCGGAAGTTCCGCATCTATGCGGCGCGCGTCGATGCCGAACAACTCTACACCGACGTTTCCTACGCCGGCGCCGTCGCCATTGTGTTAGGCAGCGAAGCCGCCGGCCTGACCGACGCCTGGTCGGGCGACGACGTCACGCCCATCAAGCTGCCGATGTGCGGCGCCGCCGACAGTCTGAATATCTCCGCCGCCGCCGCCGTGCTGTTCTACGAAGCCCTGCGCCAGCGCACAAACGGGTGACGCCGTCAGCGGATCAGTTATCCAGCGTCTGATAGATGCTGTTCGGATGCCGTTGCGGGTCGTACTTCTCCAGAATGCCGCTCCGCACGAAATCGCTGCGCATCTGCACCGAAACGGGAAAGCCGTTATGGCTGATGCTGCCTGGCGAGAACGGATGGAATGAGAAGATGCCGTCCGAGCCGCGAATGCGGCCGTACCAGTCGCGGCCGTAGTCGAACTCGTCGACCGACAGGTTGACCGAATCGTGACAGCGCATGCACGACTTGTTGTCGACCGAAATGAAGCCCGCATCGTAACCGGCCGGCACAATGTGGAACCGGGCCGAAGTGGTCGGCGCACAAGTCGTGACTCCGCCGGCGCCTTGCCAGACCTCGCCGGCGGCCGAGCGGAACCTGGCGCCGGTCAGCAGTTCCATGACCAGCCGGTCGTCGTCGATGGCCGGCAAGTTATCGACGCCCATCGTCTCCTGAAACACTCGCTGCGCCGGCATGCGGTCGGCCAAGGTTTGCACCGGCAACTTGCGCGGGGCGTCGAGATGCGAGACAAGCTGCGTCAGCTTGGGCTGCTTGCTCCAATCGGGCCGCAGCTCCTTGATCCTGGCAGACAAACTCTCCGCGTTGGGAAACGGCCGGAAGGCGTCGACGGCCCAGAAGCCGTTCTGACGCGTCCGCGTGCGCACCTCGAAAGTGTAGTCGCGACCGTCGGGGCCGCGCAGCGCCAGCACTTCGCCGAACACGGTCCCGAGCGGAAACGTCCAGGCATATCCGCCCGAGCGGTCGCCCGGCAGCCGATGCCGATACCAGACCACCGGCCGCACCTTACCCTGCGCATCGCGAGGCAAGCGTAAAAATCGGAACGAGCTCACGTTGCGGGCCCGGTGCGTTCCGGCCGGCGATCCCCAGGGGAACTCGCGGTTGCCGTTGCCGTGCGGTTCGCGGTTGTTGGCCGAGATATTGTGTTCGGCCGAATGCACGCCCGGAAACATTCCGTCCCAAAACTGATAAGCCTTGGGCATTTCGCGGTGCGTGTACAAAATCAGTTCCGGGTCTTTCAGCAGCCGGTCGACCTGCGGATCTTCGACTCGCGGCAAGGCGCGGCGCAGCTCGGCTTCGCGCTGGGCCGACATCAAGCGGATCGGCGGGGCCGCCTTCACGGTCGGACGGCTCGAAACGGTGCGGACCGGCGCCGACATGCTCATTCGCTCAGAAGCCCCGGCATGTTGTAATGCCAAGGCGAAGACTGCCAGCCACCCTAAGACACAGTATCGCATGGGTGTATCCTCCCTGTAGAAACTCAGACAAGAAACGAACGCGGTGGATCGCCTCGGGATCGGACTCAACCGATCCGGCGACCGCGACGCGGCTGCGAAGAGCCGCGTCTTATTCCAGGCGGCAGGGGTCCGTCTGCCGCGAGAGAGCTCTGGGCTCCAACTACCCAGAGGACCTTGCGCGGTTTATTTAACCCGCAAAGTCATTCATGTACGCGAGCAACACGGTAATCGACGCCAGGGCCGTACGTAACCACCCGAGTGGACGCCCAGGTACTCCCCAGCAGGCAACCGGCCCGAGCAGCTCTGCGGCAGGATCGCCCGTGAAAAAACCTGCGAGGAGAATTGCCTAGAAAATCGACCTGAAATTTGGATGATCGTGCGACCCTCAGGACAATCCGGACGCCAAAGCAAGTCAAGACAACATGTTAAGACGAGCCATTCGGCATCATATCGCCCCGCTGGCTTGGATCACAGCCGTCCGAGACGCCTGCGGCTCCCCCGGGATTCCGCGAGGCCGACACCAACCCGAAGCGCAAGCGAGGGAATCCCTGGCGCAAGGCCGACACCAACCCGAAGCGCAAGCGAGCGAATCCCTGGAAACCGCGTCATAAGGCCTCGCTCGCCCTTCGGGTCAGTCCGCTTTCCTGGAACAGATTGCCGCCATCATGTTTGCGCTTCGCCTCGCCCCTGCGGTGCGCAATCCGGGCGAACGGCGCATCACCCTTGCGCCGCCCGGGTAGAAAATGCAACGGGCCGGACGATATCGTCCGGCCCGAAGTGCGTGATGATCGGTCGCAAGCGAAATTAACGCTTGGAGAACTGGGTGCCGCGACGGGCGCCGCGCAGACCGTAGTGCTTGCGCTCTTTCATGCGGCTGTCGCGGGTCAACAGGTTGGCGCCGCGGAGGGCCTGCTCCAGGCCTGAGTCGTAGAGCTTCAGCGCCCGGGCGATGCCGAGCTTGCAAGCGCCAGACTGTCCGGTGTTGCCGCCGCCATGCACGGTGATCGTGACGTCAACGCTGTTCAGCCGATCGGTCTCGAACAGCGGCGCCAAGGCGCTGTTCCGATCCGCCTCATTGACAAAGTAATGGTCCAGCGGCCGGCCGTTCACGGTGATCACGCCGCTGCCGGGACGCACCCGGACGCGGGCTACGGAAGTCTTGCGGCGGCCCGTGCCGAGCGCTTCGCCCAGCGGTTTCGGTGCGGCGGATTCGGCGGGAGGAGTATCGACGGTCGACATGAGGCGTGCCTTCTATTCGCTTGGCAGACAGTTCGATGAATGATTTGGTGAATGCTGACCCGGCGCAGCTTACTTTACGCCCAATTCCTTCGGTTCAGGCATTTGGGCCTGGTGCGGGTGTTCCTCGCCGGCGTAAACCTTGAGCTTGGAGAGCATGTCGACGGCCAGCTTGTTCTTCGGCAGCATGCGGCGGACCGCTTCGGTCAGGATCTTTTCGGGCTTCAGCTCGCGGCGTTCGGCCGCAGACTCTGAACGGAGCCGCGTGTAGCCGGTGTACCAGGTATAGCGCTTCTGGTCCCACTTCTTGCCGCTGAACGCAATCTTCTCGACGTTCACGACGACCACATAATCGCCCGTGTCTACGTGCGGCGTGTAGGTCGGGCGGTGCTTGCCCATCAGAATCATGGCAATGTCAGAAGCCAGGCGGCCGACGACCTTATCGGTCGCGTCGACCAGCCACCACTGCTGCTTCACTTCGCCCGGCTTGGCCATGTAGGTCTTCATGCTATTTCGCTCGGCAATCTTTTCAGAAGGCTTGATATCTTCAACGGCCAAGCGAGGGAAAGCCCCCGGCCGGCGTTTGCTCGGTTGAGAGAAACGACTAATTTACCGCTTAACTCTTGCCAGTTCAAGGCGTGCATCGTAACTTGATGCCCATGATTGCCGGAGTCGTCAAAGAAACGTTGCCTGGCGAGCGGCGCGTCGCCCTGACGCCGACCAACATTCCGTCGTTAGTCAAAGACGGGTGGGAGGTTATGATCGAAGCCGGGGCGGGCGTCGAGGCCGGATTTACCGACGCCGCCTATCAGGAAAAAGGGGCGAAAATCGCCGCCGCCCGGGCCGAGGTCTTCGCCGCCGCCGACGCGGTGCTACAGGTCCGGGCCCTGGGCGCCAACCTGGAGCAAGGCGCCACCGACCTGGAGCTGATCCGTTCCGGCCAGGTCCTGATCGGCTTTTGCGAGCCGCTGACCGCTCCGGCCGCCGCCCAGCAGATCGCCGCCCGCGGCGGGGCGCTGTTCGCCATGGAGCTGATTCCCCGCATCACCCGGGCCCAGAGCATGGACGCCTTGTCGTCCATGGCCTCGATTGCCGGCTACAAGGCGGTGCTGCTGGCCGCTTCGACGTTGCCGAAGATCTTCCCCATGATGATGACGGCGGCCGGCACCATCTCGCCTTCGAAGGTGTTCGTGGTCGGCGCCGGCGTGGCCGGTTTGCAGGCCATCGCCACCGCGCGGCGGTTGGGCGCCGTGGTCGAAGCCTACGACGTGCGGCCGGTGGTCAAGGAGCAGGTAGAAAGCCTCGGCGGCCGCTTTCTCGACTTGCCGCTGGAGACGGCGACGGCCCAGGATCAAGGGGGCTACGCCAAACAGCTCGACGAAAGCGTCTACCAGCGGCAGCGAGAATTGATGCTCAAGGCGATGGCCGCCAACGACGTGGTGATCACCACCGCGGCCATCCCCGGCAAACAGGCGCCGATTCTGGTCACGGCCGAAATGGTGCGGGCCATGGCGCCCGGCTCCGTGATCGTCGACCTGGCGGCCGAGCGCGGCGGCAATTGCGAATTGACGAAGCCCGGCGAGACGGTCGTCGAAAACGGCGTAACGATTCTCGGCCCCTTGAACCTGCCCGCCAGCGTGCCGCTGCACGCCAGCCAGATGTACGCTCGCAACATCACCACGCTGCTTTCGCATTTGTCCAAGGGCGGAAAGTTCGCATTCGACCTTTCCGACGAAATCACCCGCGACACGCTGGTGACTCGCGACGGCGAAGTCATTCACGCTCGCGTTCGCGAAGCCCTGGGCCTTCCGGTCGAAGGCGTCGCCGCCGCCCAGGACGAGAAGTGACCGGCAGCAAGCCGCCCGCTTGCCAACCATCTCTTCGCTCGCCGTCCGGCGAGCGGGGGACGTCAGTCCCCTGGTAACGGCCACTCGACGCGCAGCGCCGCGCCGCTAAAAGACTCCCCCTTCTTCTCCGCCCAAGTTGCCCTCCAAACCTGGCCACCTTTGTGCGCGGCCTCTCGCGTCTAATGTCCGTGCGCTGATCAACCGTCGCTTTGCCGACGCCCTGTGTTCTTTTCGTAATGAAAGCGCACTCGCTTGCAGCCGCCAAAGATGCCCAAGCGCGCCAAACTTTTCCTCCTGAACCTGGCCACCTTCGAGTACGGCCGGGAAACCTGGAACTTTCAACTTGGGACCTGGGACTTGCCTCAT